>DATLHN010000216.1:0-2610 GCA_035539875.1 Armatimonadaceae bacterium | reverse complement strand
AAGGACTACGCCGGGGCGATCCGCGTGATCGATGCCGAGATCTCCCGCGACCCGTAGAACGGCGAGGCGCGGTGGGCCTTCGCGCGCTTCAACGCCCTCGCCCGCCTGGACGTCCCGGAGTTCGAGAAGCGCGCCCGCGCTGCGGCCCGGGCGGCAGGCGCTTTGGCGTCCTGCGGCGCGGCGGCGTGCGCCACCGATACCGGGGCAACGGCGGTGATCAGGCCGAAGGCGAGCAGGAGGCGGGCGGCGGTGTTACGGTCGCGGCGGCGTGTGAAAGGGGAGGCGGTCGGCAACGTTTCAGAACCTTTCGGCAGGGTCGAGCATGCGCAAGTGATGGTATCCCGCCCCTGCGCGTGCCGCCACGGACGCGTCATCCCGCGACCGCCGCGCGGCGGCACGGTCAGTATGCCTCGGAGTACGGCTTGCCGAAGTTCGCGGCCAGCCGGTCCACGACGGCGAGGTTGGGTATCCAGCCCTTCTCGTCGGCCAGGCCCGCGGCAATGTGCGCGCGCGCCGCGTCGAACGCGGCCCGGTCGCCGCGCAGGAACGCCTCGGTGGCGTCCACGTACGCGTTCCACCGGAAGAAGGAGTCCGCCGGTTCGTCCGGGATGCGTGCGAACGGGAGGTGCGCGAGCGCGCGGGCGTACGACCCGGCGTCCGATCCGGAGTAGGCGTGCATCTGCGCCGCGTGGTGGTGCAGCGTGCGCACCTGCCAGTCTTCCAGGTGGTCGCGGTGGGCCGCCAGGTACTCTTCGAGGGCGCGGGCGGCCCCGGCGAAGTCGCCCTGCTTCGCCAGCGCGCGCCACCCCGCGCCCATCGTCTGGTCGAACTCGTCGTAAGTCACGCGAACGGCCCCCGGTTTCGCGTCGGTCAGTCCTTCGCCAGTTCGGCCTCGACGGCGGCGACGAGCGCGGGGTCGTCGGGCTTGACGTCCGGGGCGAAGCGGGCCGCGACGCGGCCGAGCCGGTCCACGAGGAACTTCTCGAAGTTCCAGAGGATGTCGCCGGGCTCTCCGCCGCCGAGGCCGTGCTTCTCCAGGTTCGCCCGCATCGTGCTATCGGGGCTGAACCACGCCTCGGGCCGGGCCGAGGTCAGGTGGCGGTACAGGGGGTGCTGGCCCTCGCCCTTGACCACGATCTTGGCGAACAGCGGGAACGAGACGTCGTAGCGCGCCCGGCAGAACTCCTGGATCTCCTCGTTGGTGCCCGGTTCCTGCGCGCCGAAGTCGTTGGCCGGGAAGCCGAGCACGACCAGGCCGCGGTCGGCGTACGCCTCGTAGAGCTTCTGGAGCCCCTCGTACTGCGGCGTCAGGCCGCATCCGGACGCGACGTTGACGATCAGCAGCGCCTTGCCTTCGTAGGGGGCAAGGGTTCCCTCGGTCCCGTCGATGGCGCGGACCGGAGTCGAATACAGTGCATCGGTAGTCATGCCCTATGGTATACCGCGGAACCGCCCGATCGCGGCGGCGGGAACGCGATCGCGAAACGGACTTCCACGGTATAATTGCCTGGTATCCAGTCGGCAGGAGTGGCAGGCAGGCACTCGCGGTCGGCGGCGCGGCGCGCCCGACTGACAGGCTGGGAGCGTCCTCGCTGGCTGGCCCTTTTCAGCGCTTCTCCCCCTGGCGGAGAGCGGACTCGAAGGAGAACCCCTATGCGATACGCGACGAGAGCGACGACATCCGCGCGAGCCGGACGGACCCGACCGCTCGCGGCGGCGACGTTGGTAGCGCTGTTCCTTCCGTTCCCCCTGCCGGCGGTCTGCGCCGCTCCCGCGAGCGCGAGCGGCGTCCCCGCCGCGAAGGCGGCGGCACCAGCGGATTCCCCGCAGCTAAGCCGGGACGACGTTCGCAAGATCATCGAGCAGGCGGTCGCCTCCGCCAACCACACCGCCAGCGCCGAGGGCCTGCGCAGCGGGCCGGGGTTCGTGCCCAAACGGCCCACCCGGATGGTCGTCGCGGTGGTGGCGCGCGACGGGAAGCTGCTGGACGCCTTCGTGATGTCCGACTCGTGGGTCGGCTCCCAGGACATCGCCGTCGCCAAGGCGCGCACCGCCGCGTTCTTCTCCAGCAACGAGAACGCGCTCACCAGCCGCATCATCGGCAGCCTCTCCCAGCCGGGCGCGCCGTTGTGGGGCATCGGCAACTCCAACCAGGTGGGCATCAGCGGCAGCCAGCAGTACCGGAACGGGATCATCACCTTCCCCGGGGGCGTACCGCTCTACAAGAACGGCCACCTCGTGGGCGCAGTAGGCGTCAGCGGGGACGCGGTGGATCAGGACGAGTGGGTGGCCTTCGCCGGGGCGGCCGGGTACGCGCCGGGGCCGGACGTCGTCAAGCTCGGCATGACCCCGCCCGCGGGCGTGCCCACCATCCCGTAGCGCCGCCGGTTTACTGCCCTCTCCTGCCGCGCGCGACACCGCCCGGGGCCGCGGAACTTCTTCCGCGGCCCCGGCCCTCGTCTTCCCGTACGGCGCACCGCTCCCGGACTCAGTTTCGGCGCGCGGGCCGGAACCATGACGGGCGATTCGGTTTACCATACAACGACTTTACTGCGCGGGAGGATGGATTGCCGTGGTTAAACTCGCCCTGATCGTCGGGAGCACCCGACC
>DATLHN010000215.1:0-12222 GCA_035539875.1 Armatimonadaceae bacterium | reverse complement strand
GGGAATCCTGCTCTACCTCGACCGCGTCACCGCCCGCGCGGACGTCACCGTCCTGGAAGAGCGCGGCCTCTCCGTCGCCGTCGAGAACGACGACGTCACCGGGGACCGGCGGCGTCTGTTCACCGCGTGCGGCGAGCGCGTCATGGTCGGCGGGGAGGTGGGGGACTACCCTCTTACCGGGAATTGGGCAAACGTCGACGGACGCCTCGGCCTTGCGGTCGCGGGGGACGCACCAGCGTCCTTGCTCTACCGCGCCGCGGGCGAGCCGAACCGACCGGGGGCGCGCGAAGACCTCCTCATCGGCGCGCACCGCTCCGGCCCGGCATCGTTCGCCGCCGGTGCCGTCGTCGCCGAGCGGGCGGGCGTCCTGCTGCCGGACGCCTCACCCGAGGAGACCGCCGGGATCGCCGCCGGACTCCGCCGTACCCGCAGCGAAGAAGGCGACACGACCCTGTACCTCGTCGGGCCGGATGGCAGGGAGCACGCGCTGACCCTGCGCGCAGACGGCACCGCGTGCTGGCAGGGCAGGGCGCTGACCCCGGCGGCGGCCTGAGCAGTGCGAAAGGAAATCGCATGGAACGCGTAGGTTTCCTGCTCAAAGTAAGAGCCGACCGGCTGGACGAGTACCGGGAGCGGCACCGGCACGTGTGGCCCGAGATGCTCGACGCGCTCCAGGAATCCGGGTGGCGCAACTACTCGCTGTTCCTGCGCGAAGACGGCCTGCTCTTCGGCTACGTCGAGGTGGAAGACTTCGCCGCCGCCCTCGCCGCCATGGCCGACCGTGACGTCAACGCCCGCTGGCAGGCCGAGATGGCCCCGTACTTCGAGCAGCTCGACGGCCAGCGCCCCGACGAGGGCCTGCTGCGCCTCGAAGAGGTTTTCCACCTCGACTGACGCGAGGAACGGTTCTTGCAGGGGTAAAGCAGCAGGGGATGGCCGGACCGCCGTCTCAGGGAAGTAATCGCGTTTGGGCGTCTCCTCCACAATCGAGCGGGTGAAGCGGGTGGGCGTGCGCGAGGCGCTCAGCATCCTCGGCCTCCGGATCAACAGCCGTTTCCGACTGCGCGGCTGTACCTCCGTCGGGGCGGGCGTCCGCCTCCGGGGCACGGTCGTCGTCGAGAACGAGGGCGAGATCCACGTCGGTGACCGCGTCGTCATCCGCGCCACCCACCTCCCGGTAGAACTGTGCACCCGGGGGAGCGGCGTGCTGCGCATCGGCGCGGGCACCTTCGTCAACACCGGGACCTCCCTCACCGCCGCCTGCCTCGTCGAGATAGGCCGCGACTGCGCCATCGGCAATCAGTCGCTCATCCTCGACACCGACTTCCACACCGTCGGCGACCTGCACCGCGTCCCCGAGGGAGCCCCCGTTATCCTGGAAGACCGCGTCTGGCTCGGCGCGCGCGTCACCGTCCTCAAGGGCGTCCGCATCGGCGAGGGTGCCGTCGTCGCGGCCGGCTCCGTCGTCACCAAAGACGTCGAGCCCTACACCATCGTCGGCGGCGTCCCCGCCCGCCTCATCCGCCGCATCGACCCGAAGTAGGCGTCGAGGCGACGCCGCCATCCCGGCAAACCGGTATTTACATCGCCCGCCCATTCGTGCATAATGGTCACACCCGCTGTAAGGCTGCCAGCTCAATCGGAATAAACCGAAGAAACGGCGGCTTCAGGGTGGGCTACAGCACAGGTTGGATAGAAGGATCTGATCACGACATGCGCCACACCTCCGCTCGCGCCCTGCCCGCGGCACGCCTGACCGGCTGGCTCGCGGCTGTAGTCTTCGTCAGTACGCTCGTTCTCCCCGCCGGCTGCGGCGGCGGAGGGGGCGGTAACGGCACTGGCACGAACACCGGCGGCCCGACGCCCACGCCGACGGCAACCCCCTCCCCGACTCCGACTCCCATGCCGACCCCGACGCCCCCTGCGCCGGTGCGCGCCGCCTACCGCCTGGAGTGGGGCGCACGGTCCCGGGCCACGGCGGTCCCGTCGTCCGCCCTCTCGATCCAGGTGACCGTGCAGGGCGCGGCCCAGGACGGCGCGGACGCCGTCGCCCGCATCGACCGGCGCACCGAACCGGCGGCGTACGGCCAGGACCTCGTCACCCCCTTCTTCGTCCGCCCCGGCAACTATCCGGTCCTCGTCCGCGCCTTCGCCGAGCGCGGCGGGCAGGGTGCCCTCGTCGCCTCTGGTGGCGCGACCGTCACCGTCCACCCGGACGGCTCCGGCATTGGCACGATAAATCTGACCGGGACCATCGCCGCCGTCGAGGTCGCCGCCGCGCAGGTCGTCACCGTCGCCGAATCGTGGGACGTCCTCTTCGCCGGGCGCACCGCCGCCGGGGACCTCGTCCCGCTCGCCCCCGGGGCCGCCCGTTTCGCCCTGCTCGGCGGCGAGGCCAACCTGCGCCTCACCGTCGGCGGCGTCGCCGAGGGAGTCCGGCCCGGTCGCGCCACCCTCAAGGCCACCGTGGACGGCATCGACAGCGCCCCCACCGAATTGAAAGTCACCTCACGCGCCGCGGTCGCCATCACCCCGAAGCCGCTCACCGTCTCCGTCGGCAGCGTCACGCCGCTCAGCGCCGCCGTCACCGGCGCGCCGGACGCTGGGGTCGTCTGGAGCATGCAGGCCGGCGACCCCGGCGTGGACGTCGGCTCCGTCAGCCCGCAGGGCGTCTACACCGCCCCCGCGAAGCCCGGCGTCTTCCGCGTCGTCGCCACCAGCGCGTACGACACTGAGAAGAGCGACGTCCTCGAATTCACGGTCCAGTCCGGCAACCTGCCCGTCATCGTCGACTGACCCGCCCGCCCGGATAGGAGACTCCTCCCATGCGCCCCTCGAACGCGCGTCGGCTGCTGCTCGTGGCGGCAGCCGTCGCTCTCACCCTGCCCGGACTTCTCTCCGCAGGTTGCGGCGGCAGCGGCGGCGGCGGTACCCAACCCCTGACGCCGACTGGCAGTAACCAGACGGCGACCGGTGGTCGCGCAATCTTCTCCGTGCGCTGGCCCGAGCGCGAACCCTCGCGCCTCGTGCCCCTCGCCGCCGACAGCATCAAGATCACCCTGAAGC
Organism: Armatimonadaceae bacterium; assembly: GCA_035539875.1. Taxonomy (GTDB): domain Bacteria; phylum Armatimonadota; class Armatimonadia; order Armatimonadales; family Armatimonadaceae; genus CALEKU01. Next base: position 9,156 of record DATLHN010000215.1, on the reverse strand, counting down.
GCGGCGACGCCACCGTCGCCGAGCGCGTCCTGGCCCGCCCCCCGCAGGGCGGCACCTCCGACGCCGCCTTCGAAAACCTCGCCCTCGGCGATCTGACCGCCAATGCCACCGACTACCCGAACGCCGACGGCACCGGTACCGCCCAGGCGACCGCCACCGTCCCCGTCAAGGTTCAGGCAGGCGACAACACCCCGCTCCGACTCACGATGGCCAGCACCGTCGCCTCGCTGCAGGTGGCCCCGACCGACGCATTCCTGACCGTGGGGCAATCACAGACCTTCACCGCGACGGCAAAGAACGTCGCGGGCGAAGTCGTACTCATTCTGCCGCAGACGATAACCTGGTCCAGTAGCGACCCGGCCGTCGCCACAGTCGATGGATCGGGGAACGTGTCCGCCAGGGCATCTGGCGCGACGACGATTACCGCCACGGAGACGGAGTCCGGCAAGAGTGCCTCCGCCAGCGTTACGGTCAGTCCGGCCTCGGGAGATAGTTGCGGGGCAGTCGCGGCCCGGTACACGGTCGTCGATCTCGGAATGCCGGAAGGGACGATATCCGGCAATGCGCTGGAGTTGAACGACCAGGATGAGGCCGTCTGCATCGGAACCACCGCGGATAACAAACAGGTGGCCTACCTCTCGCGTGGCGGTCAGGCCGTCGTCAACCTTGGTGTGCTGCTGCCCGGGCCGGAAAGCGAAGCGCGCGGCATCAACGATCAGGGGCAGTTCGTTCTGAACCAGGGGCGTGGCATCGACAGTGCCGGGCGGTCGTACGTTTGGGACAATGGTGCGCTCACCGAACTGCCCCTGGTTTCCGGGTACCACCGCAGTTGGGCCGCTGGAATCAACAACCATGGTGTCGTTGCTGGTATGATCTCCGACTCTGGGAAGAAAATCCCGGTCTGCTGGCGTCCCGGTGCAGACGGCAAGTATGTTGTGGATCGGCTCGATTACAGCGCGACTCACATGTTCGCTTCCGTCTGGATCACAGGAATAAACGATGCTGGGCAGATCACGGGTTACGGCTACGACAATGATTTTCGGCTAGTGGGCATGCTCTGGGAACCGTCCACTGAGCCCGGGGGCAAACAGTACCTCCTGCCGTTGCCTACGTCTTTCACCAGTGCAAGGACCAACCACATCGGTGAGAGCGGCCTGATCGTCGGCCTTTCCAGCGGCTCGCCGCTTCCCGCTCCGACCCTGTGGCGTAATCGCACGCCCGAACTCCTGCCGCTGCTTCCCGGCCATGCCATCGGCTACGCTTTCGGCGTGAATCGTTGCGGCCTCATCGCCGGAGCCAGCGGAGCGACCGCTGCCCCCGACAATCTCCGGGCTACCCTGTCCGTAGACGGAGGCCCGCCTGTCGATCTCAATACGAAGATCGCTCCCGATACTGGTTGGATTCTGGCGCGTGCCCACGACGTGAACGATCGAGGGCACGTGGTCGGCATCGGAATTAAGGACGGCAAGCAGAGAGCCTTCCTCCTGATTCCTCGATAGGCCGTAACTTACTTCACCGGAAAACAGGACAAACGAATGCGGACGAAGGGTATTAACGTGCCACGCGTTGCGTCGGCGGTTTTGGCAATGACCTGCCTTGCCACGCTTATTCACGGTTGCGGCGGCGGCGACGCCGGGCAAGCCCTGCCGGGCGGCGGCACCCCTGCCGTTGGCCAGCAGGGCACCGGGCGCGCTGTCTTCTCCGTCCGCTGGCCCGACCGGGACGCCTCTCGTCTCGTCCCGGTCGCTTCGGAGAGCATCAAGATCACGCTCAAGCGCGGCGACGCTACCGTCGCCGAGCGTCTTCTTGCCCGTCCCGCATCCGGGGGCGTCTCCGACGCCGTCTTCGATAACCTTGCCCTGGGCGACGCCACCGCCACTGCCACGGCCTACCCGAACGGTGACGGCGGCGGCGTGGCTCAGGCGACCGCCACCGTCCCCGTCAAGGTCCAGGCGGGTGACAACACCCCGCTCCGCCTGACGATGGCCAGCACCATCGACCGGATCGAGGTTACCCCCTCGACGGCGACTCTTGACCTCAACGAGAGCGTCCTCCTTACGGCCACCGCCCGGAACGCACAGGGCGAAATCGTCCTCACCCTGCCGCAGGCGATCCTCTGGAGCGCCGACGACGCGGCCATCGCAGCGGTAAGTTCGACCGGCACCGCAACGGCGAAAGGGGAAGGCGAGTCTCTGGTCGCGGCCACAGAGAAGGAATCCGGCAAGCGCGGCGTTGCACAGATCACCGTTCGACCGTCCGGCCCTGTTGGGGCACGGATCGCTGCCCGCTACACGCTGACCCTGCTGAGCAACTCTACCACTGTCCCACATATCCCCGACGAGATGAACAACCGGGGGGAGATCGTAGGGCAGTCCTCGCGGGGCGGCTTCTTCTGGAGGGCCGGGCAGATACAGTATCTGACGAAACTGCCGGGGTTCGCCAATGCCACGGCCTACGGGATCAATGACCAGTCTGCCCTGGCCGGATGGAGCGGCAACATCGGCGGCAATGACCAGTCCACGTACTGGCCGGGGGAGGGTGGGCCGCCCTCCGCGATTGTCGGCGGGAGCGCCCTGTTCGATACCCGTGGGTTCGCCATCAACAGCCGGAACGAGGTGGCCGGTGACGCCCGGAAAATGGTCGGCTCCGTCCCCACGAACGTCAGCTTCCTCGCCCGGCCGACGGCGAACGGCTACGTGGTATCGGAACTGGTGGGCGTGACTCCAACCTTCGAGGGCGGGAACATTCACTTTGCCATCAACGAAAACAGGCAGATCGCAGGCACGACGGTGGAACCGGGCACCGGGCGCGCTCGCGCATTCGTCTGGCAGAACGATCAGACCACGCTGCTGCCGCTGCCCACCGGATACCGCACCAGTGTTGGGATGGGCATGAACGACAGCGGAATGGTCGTGGGGTCTATAGATGGCAATAGCAGGGCGGTGGTGTGGAAGGATACTCAGTCCGTCGCCGAGATACTGCCGGAGACCGCCGACGGCAGCCGGTTCACGCTGGCAAACGACGTCAACAACTATGGGGTCGTCGTCGGCAATGTCCGCCTGCCTACCGTGGGCGCGCGCGCGGCGGTATCGGCAAACGGCGTGACGGTCGATCTGAACACGAGGATCTCTCCGGATACGGGCTGGCGACTCGACAGTGCTGACTGCATCAATGACCAGGGACAGATCGCGGGTATTGCCCGCCGAGACGGCTTCTTCACCGGATACCTGCTGACTCCGCAATAGAAAAGGAGGGCGCGGAATCGTGTTGCCGAGGCAAGGAAAGATACCTCTTCCACCGAGCGCGTACAGGACGCTGGCATGTGCCGTCGCCGCTGGCATCGTGGCTGCCTCCGTTTCCGGATGCAGCGGCGGCGGAACCCAGCCGCTTACGGCCGCGCCCCCTTCCACTGCCTCTGCCGCGGCGGGGCGGGTCCGGTTTGCGATACGCTGGCCCGAGCGGGATACCTCTCGTCTCGTGCCCATCGCCGCCAATAGCGTCCGGCTCACCCTGAAGCGCGGCGAGTCTACGGTCGCGGAGCGCGTGTTGCCGCGCCCGGCACAGGGAGGCATCTCGGAGACGTCGTTTGACGACCTCGGTCCCGGCGAATTGAGCGTGACAGCGGCGGCCTACCCCGATGCCACCGGATCAGGTACAGTGCTGGCCGCCGCGACGGCGCCCGTGCGCGTGTTGCCGGGCGACAACGAGCCCCTGCGCCTGACCATGGTCAGCACCATCGCCTCGATGGAGGTGGTGCCCACGGCCACATCCCTAACGGTTGGGCAGTCGCAGTCCTTCACCGCGACGGCGAAGAACGCCGCGGGGGAAGTCGTCCTGACCCTGCCCCAGACCGTCACCTGGTCCAGCAGTGACCCGTCCGTCGCCGCGGTTGATACCCTCGGTAAGGTATCTGCCCTCGCACCGGGCGTGGCGTCCGTTTCCGCCACCGAAACCGAGTCCGGCAAGCGCTCCGTCGCGAGCGTCACCGTTACGCTTGACTATCCTTCGGGGTACCAGGTGGTCGAACTGCTCCCCGTCGATGGGGCGTCCTCTGCCGCGTTCGCGATCAACGACGCGGGGCAGGTCGCCGGTTACGCCTCCACATTTGCCCTCCAGGTCCCCTTTACGCGAGAGAAGGAGCAACCCAGTCTCTGGACGGGCGGAAGTGGCGCTCCGCTCCTGCTCGGCCACCTGCCGGAAACCGATCAGGGAATCGCCTACGGGATCAGCGAAAGCGGAAAGGTCGTCGGAACCGTCAGCGACGTTTCCATCAACTCCAACACCGGCAACAAGAAGGCGTTCCTGTGGCGTGTCGGGACCGGCATGGTCGACCTGCCGTCCCGCGCCCCGAATTTCGGCATCGCCCGTGGGGTCAACGACCAGGGCACCATCGTCGGCAATGACACCTCCCTCAACCGGGCTCTCTTCTGGGAAGAGCCCCGGCTGCCAACGGTCTTCGAGTTCCCGAGCCCGCCCGGATCTCTCGCCGTCGCCAGCGCCGTCAACGACGCCGGCGTGACCGCGGGTTGGGCGAATGATAATGGCACCTTCCGCGCCTTCATCTGGCGGCGTGCTCCTACCGGGGGTGGGATCTTGACGGAGGATTTCGGCCAGGGTGCTATCTACGCCATCAACGACTCCGGGGTCGCCGCAGGATCCCGGACGACGGGGTCATCCATAGACATACGCCCTACTCTGTTCAGGAACCGGCAGGGTTACGACCTCGGTCTGCTCCCGAACTCGATTTATGGCTTTGCCTTCGGCATGAACGACGACGGGATGGTCGTTGGAGCCTGTTTCCACGCCCCCTCACCCGAGGGGGGGCGTGCGTTCGCCTGGTATCCCGCGCGGATTGGGGGGACGACGGGCGACATGAAGGACCTGAACGATCTCATCCCCGCCGACTCCGGCTGGACGCTCATAGAAGCGCGCGACATCAACAACCTCGGACAAATCGTCGGCTGGGGTAGGCGCAACGGCAAGAAGCGCGGCTTCCTTCTGCTGCCACAGTAGGAACAGATAGCATGCGAGTGATGGACATCCCTCTGCCCCGACTGTGTTGGCGCCGCGAAGCGCTGAAGTAAAGGTTGTAGAGCAGGGCAGAGCGGATGGCCCGCGAAGTCTATCGCGGTGATGTGTCCGGCGGCGCGTGGGCGTTCGCCTCGCCCTACCCCACCTTGATGAACGGCGATTGCCCGCCTCGTGAGGCGGGCAATCAGCGCAGCGCAAGCGGGATTCGACGGGCATTAAGAGGCCCCGAGGCATCGAGGTTCATATCGCCGCTGATGCACCCGGTCGTCTGTCGGCGCTGGCAGCGCTGCACTTCCTGGACCTCGCCATCCCGATACTGGCTCGCCTGACGCAGGCTCAAGGGGTCGCGCGCGCGGGCACCCCAAATCATAAAGTCACTCGCGTGGTGCGTAACAGGCGTTAAGGCCGGTAATTCGTCGGGTGGGCCGCGGGGATCAGTAGCGGCGCACGAGTCCGACGATCCGCCCGATGACCTCGACGTCGCCCGGAATGCCCTCCGTCGTCTCGCTGGTCTGGAGGCTCTGGTCCATCCGGCACACGGTCATGTCGCCGTGGGAGAGGGTGAGCACCAGCTCGCCGAGCGCCGCGCTGCGCTGCGGGCGGATGACCAGCAGGTCGCCGGGAAGTACAGGCTCGCCGTGGACGCCTGTCGCGCCGACCCGTATCACGAACCCGTCCTCGCTCGCCGGGGCCGCCATCTCCTCGGGGACGGGAACGTAGCGCTCGACCTGTCCCTCGGAGGATATCTTGCCGACCAGCTGGCGCTCGCCGTTGGAGACGCCCCGGATCAGCGGCAGCATCACGGCGTTCTCGGACTTGCGAGTTCCGTTGGGATCGCGCGGGTCCGGCCCGATGACGCGGATGGAGCGGGAGGTGCGCTCGCGGGTCATGAACCCCTTGCGGACGAGGGCGTCGAGATGCACCGTCACACCGCGCAGGCTGCCGATGCCGAACGCGTCCCCGAGCTCCCGTATGGTGGGCGGAAAACCGTTCTCCCTCTGGAAGTCAATAATGTATTCCAGAATCTTCCGCTGCTTCTCGGTAAGACCCTTTGCCATCTGTCTATCAACCCCTCTCTAACCGCGGAGAATTATATTCCCTGGCAAGCGAGCGTGAAAGTACACTCGTTGCGACTATGTGCACGTTCCGTGCCGAAATCGGTGCAAATTTTTCCAGCCGGAAGGCTCCGGACCGGTGGTCGCGGAAGATAACGAAGTGTGGTCATTATTATTCTGCCATATTTCCGGGAGTAACCAGGCATGCAGGTAAGAAAACGGGAGAATTGCGCGCCGTTCGTGACCAGGGATACGAGCATCATTCGGGAGATCCTGGCGCCGCGCAACGCGCCGGGGGAGGTGCGAAATCAGTCGCTCGCGGAGGCGACACTGCCGCCGGGAGCCGCCACGGAGCCGCACTATCACCCCTTGACTGAGGAGATATACTATATCCTGGAGGGAGCCGGACGAATGCGCGTCGGCGATGAGGCGCGGGACGTCGTTCCGGGCGACGGGATCGCCATTCCGCCCGGCGCGCCCCACCAGATCACGAACCTTAGCGTGGACAGCGACCTCGTCTTCCTGTGCTGCTGCGCGCCCGCCTACGCCCATGAAGACACCGTCATGGTCCCTCGGGACGGTTGGGACGGCTGAGACGCCGTTGGAAAGGCTCCCCATGAATGTTCACCGTCCGCGGCGTGCCCACGGCCGCCGCCGCCCGCGCCGCCCGCTCCCCGTCGCCCTTGCCTCCGCCTCGTCGTCGCTGACGTTCGCCGTCGGGCTGTCTTTGGCGGCGGCGGCCGTGGGCACGCCGCCCGCGCCCGCGCGCGCCGCGCAGGAGGCCCCGGAGGCCGCGCAGGCGCAGGCCGCCGTCGTGATCAAGCGCGTCGAGGTCCTGGGCGCGCGGGAGGTCTCCCCGGAGAAGGCGGCGGCGGCGGCGAAGGGCGTGGTGGGACGCCCGGCGGAGGCCGGGACGATCCGGGAGGCGGCCGACGCCGTGCGCGCGCTTTATCGCGAGGGCGGCATGCCGCTGGCGCAAGTGGTCGGCACCGAGGTGACCCCCGACGGCGTACTGCGGCTGACCGTCGCGGAGGGCGCGGTGCGGCGGGTCCTGATCCGCGGGAACGGGAAGACCCAGGCGCGGGTCATCCGCGCGGCGGTAGATATGAACCCGGGCGACGTCTACCGGGAAGACCGGGTGCGCGACGCCCGCAACCGTCTCGGCCGCCTCGGCATCTTCGAGGAGGTCGTCATCACCCCTTCCTTCGGCGACGAGCCGGAAGCGGAGGAGGGGGATAAGAAGGGCGAGACGGAGAAGTCTAAGAAGGCGGAGGGGGAGACGAAACCCGCTGCGGAGGCAGGAATGCCGCTGCCGCCGCCCGTCGCCGCCGGGGAAGTCGGCAGCAGCACGCCCGGCGAGTCCGAGGTCGGCTTCGTGGACCTGGTCGTCCGCGTGAAGGAGCGACGGACGGGGAACATCGCCGCGACCGTCGGCTACACGGACGGCTCGGGGCTCGTCGGCTTCGTGGACGTCTCCGAGGAGAACTTTAACGGCTCCGCGCAGCGCCTCTCCGCGCAGTGGCAGCGCTTCAACCAGGCCACGTTCACGAGCGAGGGCTTTCTGGTGGACGAGCGGGCGCGCTCGGCCTACGAGGTCTCCTACCTGCTGCCGACGCTCGGGCCGCGCTCCTTGACGTTCAACGTCAGCCTCTACGACAAGAACACGATCTTCCTGCCCTTCTTCGCGGTCAACCAGGAGACGATCCGCTCGTACGAGATGCGGCGCGGCGGCACGGTGCGGGTCGGGCGCGGCATCGGGAACGGCATTACGGCCTTCGTCTCCGGGCGGCGCGACGAGGTCGGCTACGACCGGGTGCCGGACCACCTGGACCCGCCGGAGGCGGCGATCCGCGACTCGTTCGGCACGGTCGCGGCGCTGGGCGTCGGTCTGCTGATGGACGGGCGCGACGACGCGGTGAACCCGCGGCGGGGGTTCTGGCGGAGCCTGGCGTTCGAGAGCGCGGGCAGCCTGCTCGGGGGCGACCGGAACTTCAACCAGGCGACTCTCGACCTGCGGCAGTACGTCCCGACCGGCGGCGCGCCGCAGGCGCCGGTCATCGCGATGCGCCTCCTGGGCGGGACGACGACCGGGGACGTGCCGCTCTCGGAGCAGTTCTGGCTGGGGGGGTACGAACTGCTGCGCGGCTACGACCTTTTCTCCATCCGCGGCGACCGGATGCTCCTCGGCTCGGTGGAGGCGCGGTTCCCGCTCGGGCCGGGCATCCAGGGGGCGCTCTTTACCGACGTCGGCAACGCCTGGGAGCCGGGTGAGAAGGTGTCTCTCGGGGCGGTCAAGGCGGGCGTCGGCGCGGGCCTTCGCTTCCTGACGCCGATCGGCCCGATCCGCCTGGACGTGGCCTACGGCTCGGACGTGCAGACCTACGTCTCCCTCGGACAATCTTATTGAGTCGCGGGGCCGTCTCCCCTGTATAAGGGGAAGGGGGCTTTCCAACCGACATGGCGCACGACGTTTTCATCAGCTACTCCTCGCGGGATAAGGAGGCGGCGGACGCCATCGTCGCCGCCCTGGAGCGGGACGGCATCTCCTGCTGGATCGCCCCGCGCGACATCCAGCCCGGGGTCGAGTGGAGTCAGGCCATCGTCGAGGCGATCCGGGCCTGCCGCCTGCTCCTGCTGATCTTCACGCCCCACTCCAACGAGTCCCCGCAGGTTCTGCGCGAGGTGGAGCGCGCGGTGAGCCTGCGCGTGCCGATCCTGCCGTTCCGGGTGCAGGACGCGGAGCTGACGGCGTCGATGGAGTACTTCATCAGCGTCGCGCACTGGCTGATCGCCACCACCCCGCCCCTGGAGGCCCACCTGCCCAACCTCCTGGTCGCGGTGCGCGAGCAGATGTCCGGCGGCGGCCACGTTGCGACCGCCTCGGACGCGGCGGGGGACCACCACCGGTCTTCCGGCGCCGCCGCTATCGTCCACTACGGCGCGCACACGTCGGTGTCGGAGCCCGCGCCGCTCTCCGGTAATTTGCCGAGCGTGCTCACCGAGATAATCGGGCGCGAATCGGAGACGGCGGAGGTGGCGGGCCTGCTCGGGACGACCCGCCTGCTGACCC
>DATLHN010000214.1:0-17641 GCA_035539875.1 Armatimonadaceae bacterium | reverse complement strand
CAAGATCACGGGGTCGCTGAACAAGACGGGCACGGCAGCGATCTTCATCAACCAGCTGCGCGAGAAGATCGGCGTCATGTTCGGCAACCCGGAGACGCAGCCGGGCGGGCGCGCGCTGAAGTTCTACTCGTCCGTGCGCCTAGACGTGCGCCGCATCGAGACGCTCAAGGTCGGCAACGACATGGTCGGCATCCGCACACGCGTCAAGGTGGTCAAGAACAAGGTCGCGCCGCCGTTCAAGCAGGCGGAGTTCGACATCATGTTCGGCGCGGGCGTCTCCCGCTCCGGCTCGATCATCGACATCGGGACCGAACTCGGGGCCATCAACAAGGCGGGTGCGTTCTACTCCTACAAGGGCGAGCGCATCGGCCAGGGCCGCGAGAACGCCAAGAACTACCTCGAAGAGCATCCGGAGATGATGGACGCCATCGAGAACGAGATCAAGAACGGCGACGCCGCCGCGGAGGCTCTGAGCCTCGGCACGACCGCCGGAGCCGTCGAGGACGCCGAAGAGTAGGCCGTACCCCGACCAGGCTCTTTGCCTTTGTTCGCCCCCGAACGCCGCGCGCGTCCGGGGGCGAACTCGTTGGTGCGGAAGATACGGCGCGCGCGGCCCCACCACGGGCCCCCCGTGATTTCCCGTGTGAAGGAGCGGCATGGGAGGTGGCTCGAAACAGGCGGTGAATCTTCGGAAGACGGACGGCTCATTCCGGTCCGCTCTATAGGGGAACGCGACATGAGAAAAGGGAGTCCTGCTGTCCGCCCGCGATCCGCGCTGGTTCTAGCCATCGTCGGCGGCGCGGCGGTCGCGGGCGGCCTCGGGCTGATCCGCCCAGAAGCGCGCCAGCCTGCGGGCGTCGGTGGCGTCGGAGTCGCCCGCGCCGCGTCGCGCGCGCCACGCGCCGCCGACGCAGCAGCGCCGGCCCGGGATGGCCGGGGCGTGACGCATCCGATAAGCCGCGAGACGCAGCCACCGCCGCCACCGCTGCAACTCCCCGCGGCGCCGAGGAGCCCCGCGGCGGACGTCGAAGCCCTGCGCCAGGACGGGGAGACGCGGCGTCGCTACTTCGCCGCGCCGCTGTCGCTCGTCTCCGTGAACGAAAGGGCACGCATCTACAGCCGGGCGGTCAACCAGGTCATCTGCGCCGCACGGGGCGGGTCCGCCGAGTGGCTTGGCACCCGACAGGGGATCAAGCGCGTGGATCACGAGCGCGGCGCGGTGCGCATCTACGGGCGCGGCGACGGTCTCCCGGGCGACATCGTGCGGTCCGTGGTGGCGGACGCCCGGGGGGCGGCGGCGCTGGTCGTGACCGACGCGGGCGACTTCGCCGTCTGCCTGTACGAGCCGGACGGCGACCGGTGGCGTGTCCTCGGAGAGGCGCCCGCGCCGGACCCCAACTGGGCGGGCCGTCACGAACTGGCGCGCTTCCGCCTCGCCGGGATGAACGCGCCGAAGATCGCGATGACGCCGACGCGCGTCCTGGTCGCCCCGCCCTTCGTCGACGTAGCCAGGGGTCAGGAACTGGCGTTTTGGGATCGCGGCGGCGCGAGCCGCGGCGCGCCACGCCGCACCCTCGCGTGGGACGAGGTTCTGCGCGCCGACCACCCCTACCTGGTCATCACGGGCCTGGCGACCACCGGCGAGAGGGTCTGGCTGGGGACGCACATCGGGCTTTTAGCGGCTGACGCGAAGTCCGACGGCGGCGGCGCGTGGCGGCGCTACCTTCCGAATCTGGCCGTCTTTCGCATCCTCGCCCCGGAGGATCAGGCGGCGGAAGCGGCCGTGAACGTGTATCTCGTCGCCGCGCCGCGCAGCGGCGACGCCTACCAGGCGCGGTTCGTGCGCGCCTCCCTCGGCGCGTCTTCCGTTACGGCGGGCGACGAAGCGCCGACGCCGGAAGGCGGGCGCGTTCCGAGCCCGGCGGCGTCCGCGGCGTCCGTGGGGGAAGACGGCTCGCTCTGGCTGTCCCGCGGGCATGGGAACGGCTTCGCGCGCTTCAACCCCGCCGCCGCCACTTCCGAACGCTGGACGTACGTAGACGAGGACGGCACGCCCATCACCTCCTCCGCCGTCGCCAGCGCCTCGGGCCTCGCCCGCCGGGGCCCGATGTTCAATCCGTACTTCCCGGGACAGGAGGTGCCGGTCGCCCCGGCGGAGCGCGTCCCCGACGAGGCCGCTCGCCTGCGGGCGTTCTCCTCGTTTCCTTACGGCAGCCACACCAACGTGTTCCCGATGGTGGGAGCCGAGCCCGGGCCGCCGGAGTCCCCCTTCTACGCCGAGGCGCGTCCCATGGCCTGGGTACGGCAGCGGTTTCCGCACTGGCTCAGCCCGGACGCCGAGGCGAGCGAGGAGGAGCGGCGACACCTCGGGGAGGTCGCGGGCGCGTACCACCCCTCGCACCAGTTCGTCACCGATCCGGCCGATCCGAAGACCGCGTGGGGCATCGAGAACGGTCCGAACGGTTCACCGACGCTGGTGCGCCTCCCCGCCGCCGACGTGCCCGGGCGCAGGCGAATCCCGGGAGCGTTGGCGAACGGCCGCCCGGTGAGCGTCTACGCGCCGGTCACTACCCCGAAGGCGGAGCGGTTTCCCGTGGGCGGCAGGTCGGCTCCCGTGCCCGTCAAGATATCGGGACTGGTCGCCGCGCCGGGCGCGCTGGGGCTTCCGTCCGGGACGCTTATCGCGCTCACGAGCGAGGGGGTTTTTCGGGTGAACCCGGGGGCGCGCCCATCTGCGAGCGGCGGCAGCGGTGTGCCCCGATGGGAGCGCATCGGGGCGGAGCTCCCCCACCCGTACCCGTTCTCGCTGGACGGCGGTAAACTCGTGCGCGCGGGCAACGGGGTCTATTTCGAGACCTTCCTCGCCCCCAAGGTACTGCGCTACGACCGTGGCAGCGGCAAGTTCGTCCCTTCGACCATCGACCGGGGGCACGCCTTCCGGGGCGCGACCTCCGCCGGTCTGTGGGAGACCGCCTACGAGACGCTGGCGACGGCCGGCGGCGGGACGACGTCCCGGGCCACGAGCGGCCTGAGGCTCGCTCCCGTCGGCAAGGACGGGAAGACGGCGGGCGACTGGCAGCACGTCGCCGTGCCCCCGAGCCCGGGGGCGGGCTACCGGGAGCGAGGCAGCAATCCCCCCCTCGCCCTGACCGGCACCGTCGCCTGGTACACCGTGCGCCGGGGAAAGACCGGTCGGGAGCGCTACCCGAACCCCTACGACGAGCACACGGTGCTGGTCGGCTACGACGCGCGCCGCCGGGTATGGACCGCTCCGCTCGAGATGCCGCCCTTCGAGAATGAGCCGCCCGGCGTGACGGAGGAGGGCGGGACGACGTACGCCACGTTCCGCGCGCCCGACGGCTGCGTCTGGCGCTACGACTCCCGCGCGGACCGATGGGAGTCGGTCGCGCCGAACCTGCCGCCGATACCCGGGGACCGCCTGAACGAGCGCTCACGCATCCGGCTGGTGGACGCAGGGTCGGCGGCGACGGGCGGCGAGGTGTGGGTGATGGACAACCGGAGCCTCGCACGTCTCGCCCGCGGCAAGAAGGAGTGGACCCGCCACGCGCTGCCGGAGGGGCTCACCGACGACACGAGCAACTACTTCGCCCTGGAAAACGCGGTCTTTGCCGCGGACGCCCGCTCCGTCTACGTCGGCGGCCAGCAGGGACTGTACCGCTTCGACCGCGCGGTGTCCGCGTGGGAGCAGACGAATCCCTCCCTGGCGCTCGGAGGGGAGGGCGACGGCGGCGCGCGGTTCAGTCTCCGCGCCGTCGCCGCGGACCGGGAGGCGGTCTGGGCCGTCGGCAGCCTGGTGCGCACGCAGCAGCAGGGCGTCCTGGTGCGCCTCGACAAGAAGACCGGCAAGGCGCGCGTCCTGACGGAGGCGGAGTCGGGTCTCCCGCCCGGCGGGGGCTGGGAAGGCATCGTCTTCGACGGCGACGCGGTCTGGGTGTGGAACGGGCGCGAGGCGGCGCTGCGGCGCGACCCGGCGACCGGTCGGTTCGCGCGCGTCACCCCGGAGGGCGGCGTGTCGGCATCGGCGGCGATCTCTGCCGCGGCGGCGGAGGTGGTACCCGACCCACACGACCCGGACAGTGTCTACGTCGTAACTGGTGGTGCGCTCCTGCGCTGGAGCCGGAAGGCGGGCAAAGTGACGGAGACCGTGCGCGCGGCTTCGCTGCCCCGTCCCGGCAACGCCGCGGGAAGCGCCGCCCCGCCGCGCCCCTACTCGGTCACCCCGTACCTGTCGTCGTTCATCGCGACGCCGAAGGCACTGTACCTGGCGGGCATGGGGGCTCTGTACCGCCGCGAGCGCAGCGGAGGGGACGCTCGCTGGGAGGTGGTTCCCATCCCGCGCCTTTGGAACGTGCAGATGGAAGAGGCGGCGGGCGAGGGAATCGTGGTGTCGGACGAGCAGACGGTGGTCCTGCTGCGCCCATGAGCGACGCGGACAAGAAGTCGAGTCCGCGCCCCCTCGTCCCGGTCGTCCGGGAGGAGGGGGCGTTCCCGGCGGGCGACGGCACCGCGCTCTTCGCCCGTTCGGTTCGGCCCGCCGATGCGGGGGATTGCTGGGCGCGCGTCTGCCTGGCGCCGGGCTACGGGGACCACGGCGGGCGCTACGAGCACGTCCTCACCCATCTCGCGGAGCAGGGAGTGGCGGCGAGCGTGCTCGACTTCCGCGGTCAGGGGAGGGCGGGCGGCAGGCGCGGCTACGCCCGCCGCTGGGACGACTACGTGGACGACTGGGCGCTCTTCCTGGCGGGCGAGGCCGGGCGGTGGAAAGCGGCGGCAGGGCTTGGCCCGCCGCCGCGCTTTCTGCTCGGGCACAGCCACGGGGCGCTCGTCACCATCGTCGCCGCGCTGGAGGGGAGGCTGCCGCCCGACGTCCGCGGCGTGGTGCTCACCGCGCCGTACCTGAGACTGAAAATGGCGCCGCCCCCCGCGAAGCTGCGGCTGGCGCGTGCCGCCGACCGCGTGCTCCCCTGGCTGACGGTCCGTACCGACGTCCCGGAGGCGTGGATGACGGACGACCCGCAGATGCTGGCGGCCGACCGCGCCGACCCCCTCTCCCTCGGCGTCGCCACGCCCCGGTGGTTTCTGGCGACGCTCGCGAGGCAGCAGGAGGCGCTGAGCCGCGCCGGGGAGTTCTCGCTGCCGCTGCGCGTGATCGCGGGCGACCGCGACGAGCTGGCCGACAGCGCGGCGGCCCGCGACTTCTGCGAGGCGGCGGGCTCGGCGGACAGGTCGTTCGGGCACTATCCCGAACTGCGCCACGAACCGCTCCGCGAAACCCGCCGCGACGCCATTCTCGCGGACATTCTCGCCTGGCTGCGCGAGCGCAGCGAACCCGCCGCCTGAACCGCGCCCCCTCGCGACTGATGTTGCGGCGCAGCTGGGCTCCCGAATCGGCCAATTTGCCCGCGAGTTTTGCCCGGGTTCCCCCGTTTCTTCTCCTCCGAGGTAGGGAATATATCACACTTTAAACGTTTTGCGTTGCGGAACAATATAGGGCCGGGTATATACTAATCAAGTGATTGAATCAGTTGATTAAAGCATCTGATCGATCCCAGGCGCGACGGAGGACGGCAGTGGAACACCGGGAGCAGCAGGGGAGCGCGGAGCGGCAGCAGGATCGTGCCGACCTTCGCCGGGAGCAGATCCTGGAGGCGACGCGCGCCGTGCTGGATCAGGTCGGCTTCGAGAAGGTCACGACGCGCCGGATTGCCGAGACGGCGGGGGTCAACATCGCGACGCTCCACTACTACTTCGGCAACAAGGAGTCGCTGCTCTCCGAGGCGGTGCGCTACGCCGTGAATACGGCCGAGAGTCGGCTGCGCGCCGCGATAGCGGACGCGCCCAGCGCCCAGGAGGCGCTCCGACGGGCGTTCGCGCAGGTGGGAGATCTGGTCCGGGAGCGCCCCGGCATCCTGCGCTACGACCTTATCGTGCGCGGGTTCCGGGAACCGTCGGCCACCGAGGAGGCGAAGGCGATCTACGCCACCTACCTCGGACTGGCGCAGGAGATTCTGGAGAGCCACATAAGCGCGGGCGGGAAGCTCGCGCCGGGTATGACGGTGAAATCGCTGGCGCACTACATCGTGACGGCTCTGGATGGGGCGATCCTCCACCACACGCTGACCGGGGACGACGCGGCGGCGGAGCAGACGATGGAACTGATATTGGAGCACGCCCTGGCGCTGATGAACGCCGGGAGCGCCGAGGGTGCGGGTTAAAAGTCGGGCAGAGTGAGAAAGCAATAGGAAAGCAATTAGCACGAGCGCGAGGGGCGATAAAGCGCCGCCGCGCCGGGGCCGATAGGGGTGTTTCGTTGAGATGTGCGGGCTGCGCGGCGGCAGACGACGCGACGGACCGCGGGAATAGCGGGGCAGTAAACGATGAGCACACGAGACTTCGAACAGATGGTGCTTCCCCACCGGGAAGCGTTATACGGACACGCGCTGTCTCTGACGCGCAACGCGGACGAAGCGGAGGACCTGGTTCAGGAGACCACGCTCCGCGCCCTCCGCGGCTTCGAATCCTTCCGCGCCGACGGTCCCATCCGGGCATGGCTCCTGACCATCCTGCGTAACCTTTTCATTAACTCGTACCGATCCCGGGCGCGTGCGCCGCAGTCCATCTCTCTGGACGCCCTCGAGAACCCGGACCCGGTAATGCCGTCGCTGCCGGGGCCGGAGCGGCAGGTGCTTTCGAAGATGGAAAACGAGGCGCTGGCCTCCGCCATCTCCCGGCTTCCCGCGGACTACCGCGAGGTACTGGTCCTTTCGGACGTCCGCGGCCTGACGTACCAGGAGATCAGCGACCGGATGGGGATTCCGGTGGGCACGGTGCGCTCGCGCCTTTCCCGCGCCCGGAACCGCGTCCGCCGCTCTCTCTTCTCGTGGCGCCCCGACGCTCAGGGGTCGTCCAAGATGGCCAGCGGGTCGGGTCGGTCCCCGGGCCACGCCGGCCCCTCGTCCCTCTTTCCCGCCTGACCGGCGGTTGCCATAAACGAGCGCGAAGCCCCCGGAATACGCCTCGGGGGCTTCGCACTTATTACTCGTGAGGCATTTCCTCAGGCGGGGACGGGTTCGGCGTCCAGCATACGCTTGAGGGCGCTCTCGATCATGCCGAGGCCCGCGTTTCCCGCGGAGCGCCCGCGCAGGTTGCCTTCCGCGTCGAACAGGAAGTAGTGCGGCCAGAGGCCCGCGGTCTGGAACCGGTCGCCGATGGCGTGCTCGTTGTCCACGGCGCACGGCTCCTCCACCCGGAACTCTTCCAGCGTCGCCTTCACCTGCGCGACGTTCAGGTCCGACTCCTGGCGCGGCATGTGAACGGCGACCAGCTTCAGGCCCTGCGGCCCATAGGCGCGCTTCCACTCCTCCAGCGTCGGCATGTTGTCCTTGCAGATGTAGCAGGAGACGGCCCAAAAGTGGACCAGGGTGGGCGAACCGGTCAGTGCCTCGCGCGTCGGCTCCTCCCCGTTCAGCCACTCGGTCGCGCCGGTAAGTTCCGGCATCTCCGTGCCCAGTCGCAACGGCATGGCATCTTCTCCCCTTCCTACTCGCCGGGCTTGAGGGTCTTCTGGCCCGGCTTCCAGTCGGAGGGGCAGAGGCCGCCGGACTGGAGGCCCTGGAGCACGCGCAGCGTCTCGTCCACGGAGCGGCCCAGGTTCAGATTGTTGATGGTGGCGTACTGGAGAACGCCGTCCGGGTCGATGATGAACAGACCGCGGAGCGCGATGCCCTGTCCCTCGATAAGGACGCCGTAGCTTTCGGCGATCTTGTGGGTCATGTCTGACAGGATCGGGTACTCCACGCCCTCGATACCGTTCTGGTCGCGCGGGGTGCGCAGCCAGGCGCGGTGCGAGTAGACGGAGTCGGTGGACGCGCCGAGAACCTCACAGCCCAGGTCCTGGAACTCGGCGTACCGGTCGGAGAGGGCGGTG
The DNA here is from genome assembly GCA_035539875.1 of Armatimonadaceae bacterium. Classification (GTDB taxonomy): domain Bacteria; phylum Armatimonadota; class Armatimonadia; order Armatimonadales; family Armatimonadaceae; genus CALEKU01. The sequence goes on along the minus strand of DATLHN010000214.1, from coordinate 9,693 downwards.
ATCTCGGTGGGGCAGACGAACGTGAAGTCCATCGGGTACCAGAAGAAGACCAGCCACTTGCCCCGGTAGTCCGAGAGCGACACGCTCTTGAGGGCGGCGGAACCGCTCTCGCCGGGGAAGGCGCAGGCGGCGGTGAACTCGGGGGCGGGCTGACCCACCTTGGCGAACGACATGATTCGGTACTTCCTCCAGGTCCAGACGTGCGAAAAGCGTCCGCTTGAGCGGGTCGTCGCGGTGCGAGCGTCGGCCTAAAAGACCGCTACGCCGAGCCGCCGACTCCGCTGTCGGACGCTTCCAGGTTAGGATGACAGATTCGCGCGCGAACCGTTCCCGGCATTCCCGCCGGGCGGAAGGGCCGCGGACATCTAATCGGGAATGGTTCGCACTATCAGCACGTAGTGTACCGTCGCGGCGCGCACCGTGTCAACCCCGCGCGGAGCGGGGATGAGGATTCAGGCCGCGCTGGCGGGGACCGCCGCTGCCGAAGACGACGTCGCCTGGCAGCCGGGGCAGGTGCCGTTGAAGTTGATCGCGTGCGTGTCGAGCGCGAAGGAGGACGCCTCGCTCAGGCGGCGGACCGCGAGCGGGGGTAGCGACGCGAAGACGTCGGCGACCGCGCCGCAGGAGCGGCAGATGACGTGGTGGTGCGGGTCCGGGCTGGCGTCGTAACGGGCGACGTTCTCGATGCGCGTCTCGCCTATCTCCCGCTGTTCCACGAGGGCGTGCAGGGCGCGGTAGACGGTGGCGAGGGAGAGGTGGGGGCAGTGGCAGCGCACCTCCGCGAACACGTCGGCGGCGGTCGGGTGCGCGCCGGAGGCGCCGAGCGACCGCACGGCCTCCAGGACGGCCCTGCGCTGGACAGTGTTGCGCGTACGCTTCATGGCCTCTTATTATACCGCCTTGTGAGGGCTTTCCTGCCGCTCGCGCCGTCGCCCGCGTCGTCGCGGGCCTTCCTGCTCTATCCGGCGGCGGTCGGAAGGTGCAGAGACGGGGGCACGAGAACGCACGCGCCCCCCGCCGTCTCCCGCTCCATCTGGCCGCCGAGAAGTCGGAACATCTCGTCCACGATGCGGGCCGGGTCGACCTCGGCCACGGTCAGGAAACTCTCCCAACCCACGAGCGCGGGCGACCCGGCGTTCGCGTGGGTGGCGATGCGCACGTCGCGCCCCGCCCGCAGGTTCAGAGCCTGAAGCGCGCCCAGCGCGCCGAGCGTCATCATGTCGTCCAGCACCACGACCCCGTCGGGGCGGGCCCCCGGCGGCGTACCCGGCCCGAACACGGAGAGCGCGGTCTCGTAGCCCTGTTCTCCGTAGGGCATGGCGTGCAGACTGCCGCCGCCCGAGCGCCGGATCAGGTGCCGGCAGCGCCGATACTGGGAGGCGTCGAACGGCAGCCCGGCGCCGGTCAGCGCGCGGGCGAACGCGTCCCGGTTGGAGATGTCCCGCGCGGCCTGCTCGGCGGCCGGGGTGCGGTACGCGGGGCACCACATCTCGATGTGGCGGCAGCCCTGGCGGACCAGCGCATCCGTCAGAACGTCGATCATGGCGGCGTAGTCCACCCCCACCGACGTGCGGCCGGCACCCGCGAACGAGACGAGCGGCAGGCCGGACATTTCCAGCCAGTGCGCGACTGATTCCGGCAGGCCGATGCCGAGTACTCCGTGAACGCGCCCCTGGCAGACGGCGGTGGTCAGGTCCTCGTGCAGGGGAAGGCGACCCCGATCCCGCGGGGCCGCCGGCGCGCCCCCGGCGGCGAGCGGCCGCGTGAAGTGCAGGGATATCTCCTCATCCTGGGACGCCGCCGCCCGCTCCTGGATGCGCTCGATGAGCATTCCCCAGAAGGGCGAGAGGCCCGCCCCCCCGAAGAACGAAGGGTCACAGACCAGGGCGACGCGCCGCCGGTTCAGGGTGTCGGAGACGAAAATGCCGCGGCTGCCCTCTCGTCGGCGCAGGACGCCCTCCGCCTCCAGGTTCGTCAAAGCCCGCTTCAGCGTCGCGGGGGGTGTGTCCAGCTCCTCGGACAACCGGCGCATCGTCGGCAGCTTCGCGCCCGCGCCGTAGGCACGGGCCAGATCCCTTAGCCGCTCTCCGGTCAGGGCGGCTTTCCCTCGGGGCTCTTGTCGATACTCCCTCATGTACATCTCCGCGGGATCGGTCGGCTCTGCTGGCAGCCCCTTTGCTCCCGCACAGATAGTTACGGCACCCGGTACGACTATGTATAACAGCCCGGTGCCCCGGAGTATAACATCCGGTTTTCGGGCTTGAAACGTGTCCCGGTAAAAAAGCGGGAAAATCCTGACAGGCGCTATTGTTTATTTCCACATAGCAGGACCGGCGGCGGTGGCGGTTTCCCGACGCGCCCGACTGCCGCGCCGCGCGGAGCGCGAAATGTGGTGTAAGATGAAAGGAGACGGTTTCCGTCGCCCCGGAGACGGAGCCGCGACAGCGAGCGCAGCAGCGCAGGCATCCGTAACATTGAGAGGCGCGCTTCCCAACGTGTCGAGCAAGAGCGTTCCAGGTATTACCACGAACACAGTGACGGGTCCCGGCGGCGGCGGGGGACCGGAGGGGGTGCCGCCCCGGGGGCTGCGCCGCCGCCCCGCGCCGCGCGCTGCGGACGGCGGTCCTCTGACGCCGCAGCAGCAGGGTGGGGAAGCGTGCGGCCTCGCGCAGGCGGAGGCGCTGGCGGCGTCCGGGGACGTGGAGAAGGCGCTGGAAAGGCTCCGCTCTCTCGTCGTGGAGGTGCCGGACTCGCTGCGCGCGAGCATGCGCATGGCCTCGCTTCTGCGCGAGAACCGCCGAATGAACGAGGCGCGCGTGGTGCTGGAAGAGGCGGTCGGGCGAGCGCCCACTGCCGCGTCCCCGCGCGAAGCGCTGGCCGAGGTCTGCCTCGAGGTCGGTCGTCTGGACGACGCGATCCGGCACAGTCGCGCCCTCCTGGAGATGCTCCCGCGCTCCCTGATGGCCCGCGACCTTCTGTCCATGGCGTACCTCCAGCGCGGCCACCTGGACAAGGCGCTCTCCGTCACGGACGAGATGATCCGCCTGGACCCGACCGACCCCGCCTATCACTTCCGCCGGGGAGTCCTTCTCCAGCAGCAGGGAGAGATCACCGGGGCCGTCCGGGCGTTCGGGCGCGTGCTGGAGATCGAAGACGGCGGAGACGACGCCGACGACGAGGACGACATCACCGGCGAGGCGCGCGCGGCCCTGGAGTTCCTCGACCACTACCAGATGCGCCAGATACTGATGCTGGCGGCGGAGGACGTCCCCTTCCGCCTGCGCCTGCGCCAGCGTCCCGTCGAAACCCTGGCCGCCAAGGGGTATCACCTGTCGGTCGCGGGCATGGCCGCACTCCTGCGTATCGGCTGGGACGACCTTCCCTCCGCCCCTCCCGGCTGGCGACACCGCTACTACCACTGAGACGGACCGGCCCGCGGGCACCCGTCCAAATCACTTTACCGAGGTCAGCGATCCGACATGCGCATCCATCTCCCGGCGACGCTCTCCTGCGCCGTTCTGCTTGCCGCAACATCCCTGTACGGGTGTGGCGGCGGGAACCCCTATCTGGACGACATTAACAACGGCGGCGGCACGGGCTCGCCGGTCGCCCCGATCACGGACTCTCCGTACGAGGGCAACTGGTCGGGCACCTGGACTATCGACACCGGCGTCGTCGTCAGCGGTACGCCCGGACCGGACGGCGTCCCCACCTTCGTCACCGTCGCTCCCGGCGGCTCGGTAACCCTGAAGATCGAAGAGGACGGCGACGTCACCGGCACCCTCCGCAATACGACCGCCTTCGCCAACGGAGTGCTTACCCCGGGCGCGGACAGTTCGTTCGCGGGGAGCGTTCAAAACGACGGCTCCCTCACGGGCACGCTGACCACCGCGGGCACGGAAGGCGAGAACTCTCTCTCCGGCACCCTCTTCCTCTCGCTCGGCGGGGACGCGCGCCTGCGCGGCGTCCTCCGCCAGGCGCGGCCGGACGGCGCGCAGGCGTCCGGCACCATCGACCTGTCCCGGGACTGACACCGGCACGACCTAGGGTATAATGTCCCCATCAGACCCGGCCCCGGCCCGCTTCGGCACGTCGGGGCGCGGGCACTGTGGACTCCGCACCAACGAGGAGCGCCGCGTCGTAAATGTCCGTATCACCCCCCCCGCCATCCATCGACGGCGGCTGGACCATGGAGCCGGAACTCCGTGAGAACCCGCCGCGCCGACTCGCGCCGTCCGACTACACGGACTTCAACAAGCCGAACCCTGCCATATTCGTCGGTCTCGGCGGCGGCCTTCTCGTGCTGGGCATCGTCGTCTTCATCGTCGGGATGAGCACCGGGCAGTCGCTGGCGACCCTGGGCGGGCTCGTCCTCGCGATCGTCGGTCTGGCGCTGGTCCTCTACTTCCCGACCCGCGTGAAGGCGTACCGCGAGCGCGCCGAGCGCCTGGTGACCTACGGCACGCCGGTGATGGGGAAAGTGGTGCAGGTTCAGAACCTGACGGGGGACTCGCAGTACGGCCGCCACGTCACCTACATGATGACACTTCCCGGCGAGAATGAGGAGACGCGCCGGGAGATCAAGGCCGATGACCGGTCGCTACCCAAGCGCATTCCCGGCCCGGCGACCGTGCTGATCGACATGGAGTCGCGGGACGCCGAACTGTACTGCGCCCTGCCGTTCAAGGCGATATCCAAGTTCGCCAACGCCCCCGCCGCCGCGCAGACCGACCCGCTCGCCGGAATGCCGACGACCGCTTCGCCCGGGGCGCAGCAGCAGCAGCAGCCGACGCCGACCGGCGCGAACCCGCAGCCGTCCCCCGCGGCGGGACAGATGGGGACGATGGCCGCGCCGCCCCCTCCGCCGGAGCCCGCGCCGAAACCGTCCTCGACGGGCGCGTCCAAACTCCCCTGGGAATAGTCGGCAGTCCGAACCAGGTGCCCCGGCGGATCATCCGCCGGGGCACCTGTTTGCTTGACGCCCCCCTTCCTATCGGCTATACTACGAGCGATCAAGTCGCATACGCCTTTAAGACCCGTCCCGTGAGGCGGGCAAGGACCGCGAACCGAATTTGTAGACGCGCATCGTGATAACGCGCCGGGCAGGGCTGCCCGAGACGCCGTTCTTTACGTGCGTCGAAGCGATACGGAGCGCCCCCCGCCTCACCCGAGCGGGGGGCGTTTTTCGTGCCCGGAAGCGGGCGGGCGTAGCGGCGGGCGCGAGGGGAGGCGGCGGCAACCGGTGGCGACCGAAGTACAGGTGATGGACGCGGGCGAGGTGCGGCGCGCGCTGACCCGCATCGCCCACGAGATCGTGGAGAAGAACAAGGGCGCGGAGAACGTCGTCCTCGTCGGCATCCTGCGCCGGGGCGCGCCGCTCGCGCGGCGGCTCGCGGAGACGATCGGCCGCATCGAGGAGAGCAGCCTGCCCGCCTCCGGCGTCGCCTTCGGCGACCTCGACATCGCCCTATACCGGGACGACTACGCCCTGCGCCAGGCCCCCGCCCGCGCCACCCACGTCCCCGGAGACGTGACGGGCAAAACGGTGGTCCTCGTGGACGACGTCCTCTTCACGGGGCGCTCCGTGCGCGCCGCGATCACCGCCCTGATGGACCTCGGGCGGCCCGCCGAGGTGCAGCTAGCCGTCCTGGTGGACCGGGGACACCGCGAACTACCCATCCGCGCGGATTACGTCGGCAAGAACCTGCCCACGGCCCAGAACGAGCGGGTGAACGTCCGCCTGTCGGAGCTGGACGAGGGCGAGGACGCCGTGGTCATCGTGAAGCCGGAGAAGGAGGAGCGCGCGTGAGCAGCAGCAGCGGTATCGGCATGAGCCTGGCCGGGCGCGACCTGCTGGACCTGGAGACGGCCACCCGCGAGGAGATCGAGCACGTCCTCGACACCGCGGAGACGTTCGGCGAGATCCTGCACCGCGACGTCAAGAAGGTCCCGACCCTGCGCGGCAAGTCGGTGGTGACGCTCTTCTTCGAGAACTCCACGCGCACCCGCACCAGCTTCGAGGCGGCGGGCAAGTACATGAGCGCGGATGTCATCAACATCAGCGCGTCCACTTCGTCGGCCACCAAGGGCGAGTCGCTCCGCGACACCTTCCTGACGCTCCAGGCGCTGACCGCCGACCTCGTCGTGATGCGGACGCCCTACTCCGGCGCGTGCCGCCAGGCCGCCGACTGGGTGAAGATACCGGTGGTGAACGCGGGCGACGGCACGCACGAGCACCCGACGCAGGGCCTGCTCGACCTGCTGACGCTGCGGCAGGCGAAGGGCAGCCTGGAGGGCCTGACCGTCGCCATCGTCGGCGACGTCGCCCACTCGCGCGTCGCCCGCTCGAACCTGTGGGGCCTGCACCACATGGGCGCGAAGGTCCGCCTGGTCGGCCCCGCCACCCTTCTCCCGCCCGACGCCGACCGCCTGCCCGTGGAGGTCTACACCGACCTGCGCGCGGGGATCGAGGGCGCGGACGTGGTGAACGTGCTGCGTCTTCAGCTGGAGCGGCAGACGAAGGCGCTGTTCCCGACGGCGCGCGAGTACAGCCGCCTGTTCGGCGTCACGAAGAGCGCGCTGAAAGCCGCGAAGCCGGACGTCTTCGTCCTGCACCCCGGCCCGATGAACCGCGGCCTGGAGATCGGCGGCGACGTGCCCGACATGCCCTTCTCTCTGGTCGAAAACCAGGTCACCAACGGCGTCGCCGTCCGCATGGCCGTCCTGTACCTGCTCCTCGGCGCGACGGAGGGGAAGTAGCAGCGCGCGGATTCTGGGAACCCTGGGGGCGCGGGCGGCGGTCCCGATGCTGACGGGCGGAGAAGTAACGGAGAAGCTGACGTGATTCTGAGAGGGGGCCGGGTGATCGACCCGGCGAACGGAATAGACGGGGTCGGGGACGTGCTCGTCCGGGACGGGCGCGTCGCCGAGGTGCGCGTGGACGGCGGGCAGATAGAGGACCGCCGGACGGACGGGCCGGTCATCGACTGCGCCGGGAAGGTAGTCTGTCCGGGGCTGATCGACATCCACGTCCACCTGCGCGTGCCCGGCCAGGAGTACAAGGAGGACCTGGAGTCCGGCCTCGCCGCCGCCGCCGCCGGGGGCTTTACCGCCGTCGCCTGCATGCCCAACACGAAGCCGGTCATCGACAACGCGTCGATCGTGCGCGATCTGCTCATACAGGCCCGCGCCGTAAAGGGCGCGCGCCTGCACGTCATCGCCGCGCTCTCGAAGGACATGGCGAACAAAGAGCTGGCGGAGATGGCCGACCTGAAGGACGCCGGGGCGGTCGCCGTCTCGGACGACGCCTTCCAGGTGCAGGACGCCGAATTCATGCGCAGGGCGATGGAGTACGCCAAAATGCTGGGCCTGCCCGTGCTCGCCCACTGCGAGGACACGAGCCTGACCGAGGGCGGCGCGATGAACGAGGGGTACACCGCCACGGTGCTCGGCATCAAGGGACTGCCGCGGGAGGCGTACGAGATAGACGTCGCGCGCAACTGCCTGCTCGCGCTCCTGACCGGCTGCCACCTGCACGTGCTGCACGTCTCCACGGCGCGCGAGGTGGAGATACTGCGCTTCTTCAAGGCGCAGGGCGCGCCGGTGACGGCGGAGACGGGGCCGCACTACTGGTGCATGACCGACGAGGCGTGCCGCGCCTACGACACGAACGCGAAGATGAACCCGCCGCTAAGGACCCAGGCGGACTGCGACGCGATCATCGAGGGCGTGAAGGACGGGACGCTCGACTGCATCGCGACCGACCACGCGCCACACGCGGGCTACGAGAAGGCGCAGGAGTTCGTCCTCGCCCCGTTCGGCATCGTCGGGCTGGAGACGAGCCTCGCGCTCGGGGTCACCCACCTGGTGAAGCCGGGGCACGTGAGCCTCTCGGACTTGGTGCGGCGCATGAGCACCGAGGCGGCGCGCGTCCTGGGGCTGCCGGGCGGAACGCTGTCGGTGGACGTGCCCGCGGATATCACGGTCTTCGATCCGGAGGCCGAGTGGACGGTGGACCCGGCGCGGTTCGTCAGCAAGGGGAGCAACACCCCCTTCGGCGGGCATCGCCTGACCGGGAAGGCCACCCTGACCGTCGTGGGCGGCGAGATCGTGTACGGAGGCGCGCAGCAGTGAGAGCGATCCTTGCCCTGGCCGACGGGGCGCACTTCGAGGGTACGGCGTTCGGCGCGGAGGGGGCGACGGTTGGCGAGGTCGTCTTCAACACCGGGATGACCGGCTACCAGGAGGTCCTGACCGACCCCTCGTACGCCGGGCAGATCGTCGCGCTCACCTACCCGCTCATCGGCAACTACGGCGTGAACGTGGACGACGTGGAGTCGCGCCAGGTCCAGGTGAGCGGGTTCGTCGTCCACCAGCTTGCCGACGTCTTCTCGAACTGGCGCGCGTCCGAGTCCCTGGACTCGTTCCTGAAGCGCCAGAACGTGGTCGGCGTCACCGGGGTCGATACCCGCGCGCTCACCCGCCGCCTGCGCTACGAGGGCGTCATGATGGGCGTCCTCGCCACGGGGGACGAACTCGACCCGGCGGCGCTGGTGGCGCAGGCGCGGGAGAAGCAGGGCCTCTACGAGAGCGTGGACTGGGTGCGCCGCGTGACCACGCCGGAGCCCTACACCTGGGGGCCGGACGAGGCGGACGCGAAGTTCCGCGTTTCGGTGCTCGACTGCGGGGTGAAGTACAACATCCTGCGCGAACTGGCGCACCTGGGCATCCGAACCACCGTCTTCCCCGCCACTGCCACGGCGGACGAGATGCTGGCGGACGACCCGGACGGCCTCTTCCTGTCGCCCGGCCCCGGCGACCCGCAGCTTTTGGGGTACGCCGTGGACACCGTGCGGACGCTGGCGAATTCGGGCAAGCCCGTCATGGGCATCTGCCTGGGAAATCAGCTCCTCGGGTGCGCGTTCGGCGGGAAGACGTTCAAGCTGCCGTTCGGACACCGCGGGGCGAATCACCCGGTCAAGGACCTGCCGACCGGGCGCGTGGTCATCACGAGCCAGAACCACGGGTACGCCATCGACGCCGACTCGCTGAAGGGCGCGGACGTGCGGGTGACGCAGCTCAACCTGAACGACGGCACGGTCGAGGGCTTGCAGCACAACGAGCTTCCGGTCTTCTCGATCCAGTACCACCCGGAGGCGTCTCCCGGCCCGCGCGACTCCACGCTCTACTTCGACCGGTTCCTGAAACTGCTGGAGGAGCGCAAGAAGTAGCCGCCGGCCACCGGGCCGCGGGGAGGGGAAGTAGGGGGCGCGCGATTGTCATCGGAGGCGGCGACGGCATCCGGCAGCGGTCAGAGCGGGGCGGAGAAGTGGGCGCTGCTCCTGCTGCTGTCATGCGTCGTCATCTGGGGCGTGAGTGCGGTCGCGTTCAAGGTGTGCATGAAGCCCCCGACCGGCGTCGGGTTCGACCCGGTGATGCTCACCGGGCTGCGGTTCGCGGTGGTCGCGCCATGCATGGCGCTGATCGTCGGGCTGCGCCAGCCGGAGGCGCTGCGCCTCCAGCCGGGTGACTGGAAGCGGTACGTCGTCTTCGGGTTCGTGGCCATCGTCCTGGCGGAGACGCTGACGCCGCTAGCGCTGCGCTATACGTCGGCGGCCAACCTGACGCTGCTGTCGCACGGGACGCTGTCGCTGTTCACCGCGCTCTGGGCGCTGGTCCTGCTCAAGCAGCGGA
>DATLHN010000213.1:0-2331 GCA_035539875.1 Armatimonadaceae bacterium | reverse complement strand
GACGCACTCGTTGTAGAGGTAGGCGTAGTAATTGTGCATCTTCGCCGGGTCCGAGCCGTCGTGCCAGGCGACGTCCTCGGTCGGGATGCGCTCGCCGAAGTCGGTCTTGAACGAGTCCACGCCCATGTCGGCCAGCGCCCGCAGCTTGCCCGCGAACCAGTCGCGCGCCGCCGGGTTCGTGAAGTCCACGATCCCCATGCCCGGTTGCCACAGGTCCCACTGCCAGACGTCGCCGCTCGTGCGCTTGAGCAGGTAGCCGCTGGCCGCACCCTCGGCGAACAGCGGGGAGCGCTGCGCGATGTACGGGTTGATCCAGACGCAGACGTGCAGTCCGCGCTCCTTTAGTCGCTTCAGCATCCCGGCCGGGTCGGGGAAGGTCTCCGGGTCCCACTCGAAATCGCACCAGCGGAACGCGCGCATCCAGAAGCAGTCGAAGTGGAAGACGTGCAGCGGCAGGTCGCGCCGCGCCATCTCCTCGACGTAGCTCGTGATGGTGTCCTCGTCGTAGCTGGTGGTGAACGACGTGGTGAGCCAGAGGCCGAACGACCACGCGGGCGGTAGCGCGGGCCGCCCGGTCAGCGCGGTGTACTTCTCCAGCACCTCCTTGGGCGTCGGGCCGTAGACGACGAAGTATTCCAGCGACTCGCCGGGGACGCTGAACTGGACGCGCGATACTTTCTCGCTGGCGACCTCGAAGGAGACGTCCTCCGGGTGGTTGACGAAGACGCCGTAGCCGCGGTTGGTCAGGTAGAACGGGACGCACTTGTACGCCTGGTCGCTGCCCGTGCCGCCGTCCCGGTTCCACGTGTCCACCACCTGCCCGTTCTTCGCGAACGCCGTGAACCGCTCGCCGAGGCCGTAGACGCACTCGCCGACGCCGAGCGAAAGCTGCTCGTGGACGTACGCGTTGCCCTCGCCCGCGACCTCGGCGTAGCCCATCGCCTTGCCCGCGCTGCGCGTCACCACGCGCCCGTCCGCGCCGACGAACTCGATCCCCCAGCCCTTGCGCGAGACGCGCGCCGTGAGGCCCCCGCTCGTCAGCGTCGCGGCCTCGTCGGTCACCCCGGTCGCCACCGGGACGTCCTCCCCGACGTTCAGCGGGAAGCGCGGCCCGCGCTCGCGCGCGCCCTCGTAGTGGGAGACTCGGACGCCGATGACGCCCGGCAGGGGCGACCAGAGGCGCACGGTCAGCACCGGCCCCTGGAGGGTGTCGCCCCGGTGCCGGATGGGGCGCGTGGGCGCGAGTACGGTCAGGTCGGTATCGGTCGCGTCGATCTCGTAGGCTTCGGCGGGGTAGTGGGCGCGGACGCCCTCGCGCATCAGCCAGTTGCCATCGGTGAACTTCATAGGCTTTTTCGTAATCCCAGGGAGTCTTACTGCGTGGGCGCGACTAGGGCGATGCGCACGGGTTGGTCCCGGTCGCAGGCGATCTCACCCGCGGCGGTCAGGGTCAGTTCCGCCACCTGGATCGAACTGCGCCGGGACTCGACGCCATCGTCCGGGGGCATCGGGGGACGCCTGCCGGGGTGTGTGAAGTAGAAGAGGAACGCCCGGCCGCCGCTCACGACGACGTCCGCGTGGCCGCCCTTGACGCCGTCGTCTGGCCCTTTCCCGGGCTCCTGGAGGAGGTTGCTCCGCCGCCGCTTCCACGTCCGGCAGTCGTCGTCGGACGCGTAGACGCCGAGGCCGTCCCAGACGTCTACGATCATCCACCAACGCCCCTTCCAACGGAACACCTTCGGCCCCTCGCCGGGCCGGTCGCCGATCACCTTCCCTCGGTCCTCCCAGCGGTACAGGTCCGGGCTGTCGGCGCAGTAGATTGACTTGCTGTCCGCCTCGTTGTTGTACCAGAGCCGCCACGTTCCGTCGGGCAGGCGCGCCACGCAGGCGTCGATCACGCGGTCCGAGGCCAGCGTGAGTTCCGATTCCCGCTTCCAGGTCAGCAGGTCCGCGCCGGTGAGGTGGACGATCGAGCGGGTGCCCGACCAGTCGGCGTGCATCCCCGGCACGAAGGTCAGGAACATGTGGTACACGCCGTCGCGGTACAACACCTCCGGGGCCCAGTGGCTGTACTCGCCCTCGCCGACCGGGACGTTCGCGACGCCGCGGTACTTCCAGGTCGCGCCGCCGTCGCCGGACTCCGCGACGCCGATGCGCGTGCCGTGCACCCAGGAGACGCCGGGCGTGTTCGGGACGTTCGCCCGGCGGTTGGTATAGAGCATCCACCACGTCCGCTCGCGCCGATTCCAGACCACGACCGGGTCCGCCGCGCCGTCGTGTACCGGGTCGCGAAAGAGCGGCTTGTCCGCGATCTTCTCCCCGGCGGCCGTC
>DATLHN010000212.1:0-3870 GCA_035539875.1 Armatimonadaceae bacterium | reverse complement strand
TATGAGGATGATAATGCCTATTGTGGTGAACAAAGAAGAACCCCACGCTTCGCACGAAGCGCGGGGCGAAAACGAGGAGAGAGGCGAGGGTGCTACGGGATGGGTTCGGCTTCGTCGTAGCGGAGGGGGCGGACTTCGCCGGAATGCCAGAGGTCCAGGACGCGGGGATCGGTGAACAGTTTGCGCTCCCAGACGCGCTCCGTGGCGACGACGTCGCCCGGGTATCCCTCGTGGGCGAGGGCGCGCATCTCCTCGTTGTCGTTCGCCGGGTGACCGACCACGGCGTACTGCCCGGCGGGGGCCTGCCGGAGCCGGGCAATGAACCGGTCGATTGGGTCTCCGGATTGCGCCTCCGGTGCGGCGGCCGGGAGGTTACGGTGACGCGGCCGGAAGTAGACCAGTCCCTCCCTCTCGCACCACGCCTCGAAGCGCCGGCCGAACCCGTCGCCCAGGACCCAGCCCCAGCCCATGTGCATGTCCGCGTACCGAATGTCGAAGCCGAGGGAGCGCAGGCGGTCGAGCTGGGCCTGAACCTCCGCCATCACCTCCCCTTCGGACGGCCCGCGCTCCTTGAGGGCACGCGTCGTCGGCAGGAGCATTCCGGCGTCGTCCACGAGCGACGGCACCTCCTGCGGAGGCAGGACCGGCCCCCAGCGCACCTGGTCCCACTCGGCGTTGAGGGCCGTGTGCAGGCCGAAGCATGCGTCCTCGCGGCCCGCCAGCAATTCGGCGGCGTGCTCGACGGCCTTCCCGACCGCCATTACGGACACGTTTTTCAGGAATCCGGCGTCCAGGCACTCCCGAATGGCCTCGTTCGCGGTACGATTGCTGCCCGCGTCGTCGGCCCGCGTCACCAGGCGTATTCGCGGCTCATTTTCCGGCATGGGGACACCTCCGCGTTCGTTTCTCTCCGGTTACCCGCGCGCCCGGTGGACTCCTGCGTACCGCGCGGGAACGCCACGGCCCGGTACGTCGTCAACCGAGTGAGGATATTCCATGAGTGCTTCGACACCGGGTTACGTCTGCCCTTTCTGCGGGGCTGACTGCTCGCCCATCTCCGCCGCGGCGTGCGCCCACCTCGTTCTCGTCGACGGCGAAAACGGCTGGCGGTTCACGGGGCGTTCGCGAGCGCTCTTCGAGGCCGCGAACGCTAAGTCGCCGGTTCTGTTTCGCGACCTCCTGTACCACGACGAAAGCTGTCGTGAGCACCTGCGCCTGCGCCGGGCGAACTACGACGACTCCCTGGAGATGTACGTCTACTCACAGCGACCGGAGGAGACCGAACGCGCCTTCCGCGCCGCAATCGACGCCGCGTGAAACCAACCGGGGCGACGCTCTAGTCATAGAGCGCCGCCCCGGAGTCACGTATTCATCAAACGACCCTGTGGGATCAGGCTTTCGCCTCCTGGGCGTATGTTTCCGCTTCCCTGCCAACGGCGGGATTCTTCTCCCAGTGGTTGCACCCGCTCGCCCCGGCCACGACCAGGCCGAAGTCCTTCAGCTCGTGCTGGAAGCACACGCCGACCATCTTGGCCTCTTCGGCCGGGCGCGGGGTCTCCACTTCCCAGTAGTTACAGGTGATGCACGCCCCGATCTGCTGGGCCATCGGCAGCGGGTGCTGTTTTTTCGCTTCGTTCAGGTGGCTGTAAATCGGCATCGGTTTCCGCTCCTTTCCACCGTGCGGCTCTCTTATGCCGGGTACTTACCCGGACCGCGTCAGAACTATACCCCGGTCACTACTCGCCGGGGTTGAAGTACGGAGCGCGCATCGGCCCGAACAGGACGCCGGAGAGAAACAGGCGGCGGACGCCCGGCCAGAGCGCGCGGAACGTCGGGTCGTCCAGGTACAAGAGCGCGTGGCCGGACCCGATGGGCTCGTCGATCACGTACGCCGTTTCCGAGAGCAACCGCTCCGTGTTGTCCGGCCAGACGAACCCGCTTAGGCGCGACGGCCCTTTACCGAACGCGACCACGTTGGCTCCGGTCGTGGACTTCCGCAGGAACGTGTCGCCGCTGAGATAGACGGGCAGGACTCCCGCCGGGTAACCCCATCCGAGGAAGTGGGCCGCGTCGACGCGGGCGCGGAATATCGCCCCGGGGAGGGAGAGCGGGCGCGACGCGTCTGCACCCTTCGCCTCCGGACTTACGGCCTCGACGCTCGCGGACTCCTCCTCGCCCTCCTCAGCCCCTACCGGCTTCGCAGTGGTCAGGTCGGCGTCCTTGTCCGCGAACCACCTCCCGCCGCCCGCGAGGCCGAGGACCGCGTTGCCCCGCTGCAGCCAGGCGCGGAGGTCTTCGCGCCCCTCCTTGCCGAAGCCCTCCAAATACCCATTCCCGTCCGGGAGGATCAGGACGTTGAAGCGGTCGAGCGCCCTGCCCCGCAGGCGGCTCACCGGCACGGCCGAAAACGAGATGCCCGCCCGGTCGAGCGCGTACCACACGGCTCCGTACGCGGAGATGCCTACCCCGTCGCCTGTCGCGACCGCGATGCGGGGGCGGCGAAGGTCCTGGAAGGCGTCCGAGCCGGGTCCCGCCCCGCCCTCCGCATACCCGGAGCGCACCGACTCGACGCGAACTCCGAGCGCCTGGCTGAGGTCACGGAGGTCGGCGGACAGCGTCGACGGGTTGCGCGCGGTCCGGACGAGGATCGTACCACGGGGCCACTCCCGGCTCCCGATGCGAACGGGCTTCGTCGCGACCGCCAGCCGGTAGTCCTTCTGGAGAAGGCGTAGCGCCAGTATCGCGGAGGCGTCCCGCGAATAGTCGAACAAGTAGGCGACCGCCCGTGCGTCGTCGCCCGAGACGCCGACCGTTCCCTCCGCGGCGAGCCGGACGTAGTGGTCCCACGGCCGGTCGGTCCCGTGCGACTGGAGTTTCAGCAGCGTCGATGCGACCGGAGGTGTGTCCTCGCACCAGTACGCCTCCACCCCGTGCGTCAACGGGAGCGACCAGGCGGTCGTGTCGTAGAACTCGTAATCCTCGCGGCGCTCGTTCCCGCCCCGCTTCTCGTTGCGCCGTCGCCGCTCCTCCTGCTCCTTCAGAAAGCCCGGCTCCAGTTCCGCGTCCGGCTCCAGGAAGGCCCGCGCGAGTCTGCCCTGCGGCTGCGCCAACTCGACGATAAGCGTGCCGGGCGGGAAATCACGCTTCTGCGGCTTCGCGCCGTCGGTCCCCTCTCCCGGCAGGTAGGGGTGCGCCCTGCCGCTCTTGAACGCGCCAGTCGTCTCCCGGACCTCGACGCCGACACTGACCAGAAGTGCCGCGAGTTCCGCGGCACGCCCGGGGTCGCCGCCCGGCACGACCGCGACACGCCGCAACTTGTCCTTCGGATCGAGCGTCAGCGCGGCTTTCCGATAGGCGTGGAAATCGCGCAGCAGGGAGGCGCGGTTCGCCGCCGCCGTGCGGATCGTCGTCAGTGCCGCGACGAGGTGGTGCTGCGCGGCGTCCCGGAGGGTAGAGATCGTGTTGTCACCGCGACGGCGGGCGAGGGTGCCTCCCCCGTCCGTCTCGTAGGTCATCCCGACCGCGCCGAGGAGCGTGGTGAACGAGTCGAGGTAGCCGGGGTAAAAGAGGTCGAACGTCTCCCGGGTAACGTACGACCAGCCGTAGGCGTCGAAGGCCGCGCCGTTCGCGCGCCCGAAGGCATCGGTCCACTTCGCGACGCGGGCGCGGTCGACGTGCCGGTTCGCGGGCAGTGCGTTCGGCGGGAAGAAATAGGTCTCCGGCTGTCCGTGCTGGTCCACGAACACCTGCGGGTACCAGTTCAGGTATTCGCGCGTCTCCAGCCGCGTCTCCACCTGAGACTGAGCCAGTTTGTCCCGGTTCATGTCGAACCGGTAGTGGTTGGAGCGCCCCCACACGGCCCAGGGGACC
>DATLHN010000211.1:0-14382 GCA_035539875.1 Armatimonadaceae bacterium | reverse complement strand
GTGTTCACGCCCGCGCAGTACGACGCGGTCGTCGCGTTCCTGGGCTTCTTTTTCGAGCACGTCCCCGCGCTGCGCCGCCTCGCCGCCCAGGGATTGCGCTGGGGCTGGAACGCCCGGGAGTCGGGTTCTGTTGCCGCCGTGGAGCGATACTACGACGCCCTCTACCACTTCACGTACCCGGAGCCGGAGGACCCGGAAGCCGCCGCGGTCTGCCGCGCGGTTCGCTCCGCGTTCGCCGCGACGCCCTACCCCGGCGACGACCGACTCTGCGGCTCCTCGCAGGGGGACGAACCGGCCGAGATCGCGGTGGAGTTCCGGGGCGTACGCTGGCAGGAGGCGCACCCGGACCTCCTCGCCTACCAGTACACGGCGCTGAGCTTCCTTTCCGACGCCGGGTTCCGGTACTTCCTTCCCGCGTTCCTGGTGGCGGAGCTGACCGGCTACCCGTCGAGCGCCGACCCGGTGTTCCACCTGACGCACGGCCTGGGCCGCGCCGACGCCGAAGAACGCTTCGCCGCCTTCACCCCTTCGGAGCGCGCGGCGATCGTCCGCTACCTCGAATACCGCTCCGACGACGAATTCTCCGCTCCCGACATCCACAAGGCGCTCGACGACTACTGGCTACCCTCTCTCGCCGGTCCGACCGGGTAACGCCCCGGACCCTCCCTTGCGCTATTGATCAAAATCGGTCAAAATCAATCACGATCGGTCAAATAATCGATCAAAGGAGCAGCGCGACCGGAATGACGGGCGGCGAAAAACAGCAGGCGCGGCCGACGCAGGAGATGCTCCGGCTCGTCGCCGAGATCGACGAGTTCAAGGGAGCCTGGCGGGCACTGCGCGGCATCGCGCCGGAGCGGCTCACCGCGCTCCGGCGGGTCGCGACCATCGAGAGCGTCGGGTCCTCCACCCGTATCGAGGGCGTCCGCCTCACCAACTCCGAGATCGAAGCCCTGCTGTCGGGACTGGAGACGCACTCCTTCCGCTCCCGCGACGAGGAGGAGGTCGCCGGTTACGCCGCCCTGATGGAGACGATCTTCGAAAGCTGGGAGCACATCCCGCTGAGCGAAAACCACGTCCAGCAGTTGCACGGCATCCTGCTCCGCCACAGCGGCAAGGACGAGCGACACCGGGGACGCTACAAGACGCTGTCGAACCACGTCGAGGCGTTCGGCGCGGACGGCCGCAGTCTCGGGATCGTCTTCGAGACGACCAGCCCGTTCGACACGCCCCGCGCCATGGCGGAACTGGTCGCCGCCACCCGCGAGGCGCTGGAGGTCCGGCAG
Organism: Armatimonadaceae bacterium; assembly: GCA_035539875.1. Lineage (GTDB taxonomy): Bacteria > Armatimonadota > Armatimonadia > Armatimonadales > Armatimonadaceae > CALEKU01. The sequence continues at coordinate 13,096 of DATLHN010000211.1, read as the reverse complement.
GTACACCCCCTCCTCGTCATCGGCGCGTTCGTAGTCCGCTTTCTCGCCATCCACCCCTTCCAGGACGGCAACGGCCGCCTTTCGCGCGCCCTGACGACCCTGCTCCTGCTGCGCGCGGGCTACGCCTACGTGCCCTACGCCTCGCTGGAGAGTGTGATCGAGGAGAACAAGGAGGCGTACTACCTCGCCCTCAGACGGACGCAAGGCACCCTGAACACACCGAACCCTGACGACGAGCCGTGGCTGCGCTTCTTCCTGCGCGCGCTGCACACGCAGATGACGCGACTGAGGGCGAAGGTCGAGCGCGAGCACCTGCTGGAGAGCGCGCGCGGCGCGCTGCCCGAGCTTTCCCTCCGAATCCTGGAGATGGCGCGCGAGCGCGGGCGGGTGCGCGCCTCGGAGGTCGTCGCCCTGACGGGAGAGGCGCGCGGTACGGTGCGCAACCGGCTCAACGACCTCGTCGCCCGCGGCCTGCTCGCGCGCCACGGCAGCGGCCCGTCCACCTGGTACGCCGCCGCGCCGGTGGTCGAACTTCCGGGCTGACCGGCATCTACGCGCGGCGGCGGCGTCGCGCGACCGCCCCGGCGGCGAGGGCCGCGGCGAGCGCGCCGACGGCACAGGCGAGGCCGGACGCGCTGCTGGCGTCGCTGATCGCGGCGGCGGCGCGGTAGTAGTCGCGCCCCGGACCGGGCCGTTCGGACGCGGCGCGACCGTAGTCGCTGGCAAGCTCGGCCCGCTTCGGAGCGACGAAAACGTAGTCGAAGGCGACCAGGCGAGCGACGAGCAGCGACGCCGCGACGACCGTCCGGCCCCGCGACGGCGTGGAAAGGCAGACGAACGCGACGCCGAGGGCGACGAAGCCCGGCGTCAGCGCGAGCAGGACGGTGAGGAAGGCCGGGAAGCCGGCGGGCATCCGGCTGGCCGCCCACGGCGCGAGCAGGGAGTCGGCCAGCGCCATGGCGACAACGGCTGTCAGGACCGCGAGTGCGTTTCGCTTCATCTTGGGTCTCTTTCTTTCGGATGCGTTGCCTTATAGGACGCTGCGCCGTCCGCCCGGTTACGCCCGGCACGAATACTATAGATTCCCCGGCCCCGCCGGGGCGAAGGACCCGGCGGCGCGCGCGGCGAATTCTGACTCCGTGACAACACCGGGCGACGCCGCCGGGGGATACCCGGTCGCCGCCGCCCCTGAGACGGAGAACGACGAGTCATGGCATCGGAAGTAAAGACGGGCAAGCTGAAGGTCGGACTGATCGGGTGCGGGGGCATCTCCCGCTCCCACCTCCAGCACCTCGGGAGCGACGCGGGCAAGGAGGACGTGGAGCTGGCCGCGTTCTGCGACGTCGTGCCTGAGCGGGCGCAGAAGCACGCGGACCAGTACGGCGGCGAGGTGTTCGACGACGCGCGCAAGATGCTCCAGAGCGTCAAGCTGGACGCCGCCTACATCCTCATCCCCACCTACGCCCACGGCGCGCCCGAGCGCGCCTGCCTGGAGGCGGGCGTCCCGTTCCTGGTCGAGAAGCCGCTGGGCATCAACCCCGACGACCTGCGCAAACTGGCCAAGGAGGTCGAGGCGTCCGGCGTCCTGGCGGTCGCGGGCTTCATGAACCGCTACCGCGACTCGGTCAACAAGGCGAAGGACCTCCTCGCGAGCGACCCGGCGATCCTGATGGACGGCGCGTGGATCGGCGGCCCGCCGGTCAAGCGCGACGGCGACTACTTCGCCAAGAACCCCATCGGGCAGTGGTGGCCGATCAAGAGCAAGAGCGGCGGCCAGTTCGTCGAGCAGGTCATCCACACCGTGGACCTGGTGCGCTACCTCGGCGGCGAGGTGACCGAAGTGTTCGCGCAGGGCGCGCGCGGCTTCAACCAGAAGCTGCCGAACCTGATCGACAATTACGACCTCGACGACGCGATGGTCGTCTCGATGAAGTTCGCCCACGGCGGCGTGGCGAACATCATGTCCTGTTGCGCGGCGCAGAACGGCGGCATGATCTTCCTGAACGTCTGGGCGTCCGGCCACAGCTTCAAGTTCACCGACTGGGCGCACCACGTCAAGATCGGCACCGCGGGCCAGTCCGAGGCCGAGGAGCTGAAGGGCGACACCGAGGAGATCTTCCCGGTGGAGGACAAGGCGTTCCTGAAGGCGGTCCGCACCGGCGACCGCTCCGGCATCCGCTCGACCTACGGCGACGGCGTCCGCACCACCCTGCTGGCGCTGGCGGCGAACGAGTCGCTGGAGACCGGCAAGCCGGTGACCGTCAACTACGGGTAGGACCGCGGGAACTCCGGGGGCAGGGGATGCGCGCGCTCGCCAGCGCGCACATCCCCTGCCCCCGCTCCGTGTGCTTGGACGCTTTTTCGTCCGGGTATACAACCCTCATGCGTGCGCGACGAGGCGATCACACGTCCGCGGCAGCACCAAGAGAGTCATGGAAAGTGGACGCTGAAACCCCGGAAAGCGAGGCGGAGCTGCTGAGACGGCTGAGGGAGGCGCTGCGCGAGAGCGAGGAGCGATCCCGGGCGGTGCTGGACGCGTCGCACGACGGCCTCATGCTCTTCGAGAGCGTCCGCGACCCCCGCGACGGCGACGCGATCGCCGACTTCCGCTGGACCTACAGCAACGCCGCCGCCGCCCGCATCCTCGGCCGCGAGCCGTCCTGGTTCCCCGGCCGCCTGATGCTGGAGACGCTGCCGGGCAACCGGGAAACCGGCCTGTTCGACTCCTACGTCGCCGTCGTGGAGACGGGCCGCCCCTGGAGCGGCGAGGTGGCGTACGCCCGCGACGGCGTGGACCTCTACGGCCGCCTTAGCGCGGCGAAGCTGGGCGACGGCTTCGCGGTCTGGTTCGCCGACCTTTCCGCCAGCCGCCGGGCGGCGCACGCGCTCCAGACGAACGAGCGGCGACTCCAGGCCGTCTTCGACCAGCAGTTCCAGTTCCTCGCTTTGCTCGCCCCCGACGGCACCCTGCTCCAGATCAACGACCTGCCGCTGCGGGCGGTCGGGGCAAGCCGCGAGTCCGTGATCGGGCGCAAGTTCTGGGACACGCCGTGGTGGGACGACCTGCCGGAGATGCGCGCCGGGTGGCCCGCGCGCCTCGCCGAGGCCGCCCGCGCCGAGGGACCGGTACTCAGCGAGGACGCGTACCAGGCCGCGGACGGCTCGGTGCGCGTCGCCGACTGCGCGATCACGGCGATCCGCGACGCCGCCGGCGAGGTCGAGATGTTCCTGGTGCAGGCGAGCGACGTCACCGAGCGGCGGCGCGCGGAGGCCGAGCTGCGCGAATCCGCCGAGGCGCTGCGCGAGTCCGAGGAGCGCTACCGCACCCTCTTCGAGTCCATCGACGACGGGTTCTGCGTCATGGAGATGCTCTTCGACCCGGACGACCCGCAGCGGTGCGTGGACTACCGGTTCCTCGAAGTCAACCCCACGTTCGAGAAGCAGACCGGACTCGCCAACGCCCGGGGGCGCACGGCGCGGGAACTGGTGCCGGGCCTGGAGCAGCACTGGTTCGAAACCTACGGCCGCGTCGCCCTCACCGGCGAGCCGGTCCGCTTTCAGAACGGCTCCGAACCGATGGGCGACCGCTGGTTCGACGTCTACGCCGCCCGTGTCGGCGATCCGCGGAAGCGGCGCGTCGCCCTGCTGTTCCGGGACATCAGCGAGCAGCGGCGCGCCGAGGAGGCGCTGCGCGAGAGCGAGGCGCGCTACCGGACGCTGTTCGAGTCGATCGACGAAGGCTTCTGCGTCATCGAGGTCCTCTTCGACGCGGACGACCGGCCGGTGGACTACCGCTTCATCGAGGTCAACCCCGCGTTCGAGAAGCACACCGGGTTGCACGGGGCCACAGGCAGGACCATCCGCGAGATGGCGCCCGGTCACGAACAGCACTGGTACGACGCGTACGGCCGGGTGGCCCGCACCGGCGAGTCCGTCCACTTCCAGAACGCCGCGGAGGCTCTGGGGCGGTGGTACGACGTCTACGCCGTGCGCGTCGGCAAGCCGGAGGACTGCCGCGTCGGCGTCGTGTTCACCGACATCAGCGAGCAGCGGCGGGCGGAGGAGGCGCTGCGCGAGTCCGAGGAGCGGTTCCGCGCGCTCGCCGACAACATCGCGCAGCTGGCCTGGATGGCCGACGACCAGGGGCGGATCTTCTGGTTCAACCGGCGCTGGTACGAGTACACGGGCATGTCGGCGGAGCGCACGGCGGCCGGACCGTCCGAGCGCTCGAAGGTGATGCACCCCGACGAAGCCGGGCGCGTGGCCGAACGCTTCGCCGCGCGGCTCGGGGCGGGCGAGGTGTGGGAGGACACGTTCCGACTGCGCGGCGCGGACGGGCGCTACCGGTGGTTCCTGTCGCGCGCGGTCCCCATTCGGGACGACGCCGGAAGGGTGACGCGCTGGTTCGGCACGAACACGGACGTCACCGACCAGCGCGAGGTGTCGCGCCGCGAGGCGTTCGTCGCCGAGCTGTCCGGACGGCTGCGGGCTCTGACCGACCCGGAGACGATCGTGGCGGAGGCGCTGCGCCTGACCGGCGAGTTCTTCGGGGCGGACCGCGCCGGGTTTGTGGACGTCGACGAGCCGGGCGATCGGATCGTGATCCACCCGGACTGGCTCGCTCCCGGCTTCACGGGCGGCAGCGCGGCGGGCGAATACCCCCTCAGCCCGTTCGCGGCGGACGGCGTCTTCCGGGAACTGGCCGCGGGCCGCAGCGTCGCCGTGACGGACATGGCCGGGGACCCCCTGCTCGGGGAGAGGAACCGGGCCGCGATGGAGGGATTGGGGGTGCGCGCGTTCCTGAACGTGCCGCTGCGCGACCCGGACGGGACCTGGATCGGCGCGCTCGCCGTGAACACCGCCACGCCCCGGTCCTGGTCGCTGGAGGAGGTCGCGCTGCTGGAGACGGTCGCCGACCGCGTGCGCGTCGCGCGCGACGGCGCGAAACTTCAGCAGCGCGAGCGCGAGGTCGCGTCGCGCAACGCGCGCGTGGCCGAGACGCTCCAGATGTCGCTGCTCTCCCGTCCCGCGGAGGACGCCTTCCCGGGGATGCGGCTGAGCACGGTGTACGAGGCCGCCAGCGCGGAGGCCGCGCTCGGGGGCGACTTCTTCGACGCGTTCGCACTGTCGGAGCATCGGGTCGCGCTCGTCGTGGGCGACGTCGCGGGCAAGGGCCTGGACGCCGCGGCTTACACCGCCGAGGTGAAGTTCTCGCTGCGCGCTCTGCTGCGCGAGCACGGCGACCCGGCCCGCGCGCTGACCGCGCTGAACCGCCTGCTGATCGTCTCCGAGGTCCCGCGCCTCGTCGCCCTGTGCGTCGCCGTGCTCGACACCGGCTCCGGCGCGCTCCGGATGGCCGCGGGCGGCGCGGAGCCGCCCCGCCCGGACGCACGATGAGGGGCGGCGGCGCAGCCGCTTCCCCTGGACGGCGGTCCCATGATCGGCGTGGACGCCGACGTCGAATACGCGGCGGCGTCCGCCCGGATGGCTCCCGGCGAGCTTCTTCTGCTGCTGACCGACGGCATCACCGAGGCTCGGTCGGCGGGACGCGCCTTCTTCGGCCCCGAGGGCGCTGCGGCCGCCGCCGATGCCGCCGCCGCCGCTGCTGCCGCTGCAGATTGCGGCGCGGCCCCGGGCGGTGAGACCGGGCGGGCGAGCCTCGTCAACGCCGTGGCGAACGCGGTCGTCGGCGCGGCGAAGTCGTTCGCGGGCGGCGTGCTGCGCGACGACGCCTGCCTGCTCGTCGCGCACCTCACCGACCGGGGCTGACGCCGGGACCGCGGCCGCGCCTCGCGCGGTACCATAGGGGCATGCGACTGTACATCATCCGGCACGCGGACCCGGACTACCCGAACAAGACGATCACCGAGCGGGGCCACAAGGAGGCCGAGGCGCTGGCCGCGCGGCTGGAGCGTTCCGAGCGCCCGGACCGCATCTTCTGCTCGCCGCTGGGCCGCGCCGTGGACACGATGCGCTACACGGCGGAGCGGATCGGCCGGGACGCCACCATAGAGGACTGGACCCAGGAGATGCCGCTGCCCGCCCTGGAGACGCCCGACTGGGGCCGCATCGCCGTCTGGGACGTGCCCGGCGAGGTCATCCGGGGCCGCGACCCCCTGCCCTCGCGCGACGACTGGCACACGCTGCCGCACTACGGCCCGACCACGGCGCGCGAGCAGTTCGCGGCGCTCCAGCAGGGGTCGGACGCGTTCCTCGCGCGCCACGGCTACGTCCGCGAGGGCGGGCGCTACCGCTGCGAGTCGCCGAGCGACGAGCGCATCGCGGTCTTCTGCCACGCGGGCTTCGGCATCGCGTGGCTGGCGCACCTGCTGGAGATACCGCTGCCGCTCGCGTGGTCGGGGTTCTGGCTCGCGCCGTCGTCCGTGACCACGGTGCTGATGGAGCGCCGCTCGGACGACTGGGCCGTCCCCCGGTGCGTCGCGATGGGCGACGTCTCCCACCTCTACGCCGCGGGCCTGGAGGTCAGCCCCCGCGGCATCCTGGCGACCAACTGGTAGGCACGGCGCGGGCGGGTCGGCGCTCCGACCCGCCGCGCGCCGTGGGTTGCCGCCGGAACTTCGAATACCGCCCTCTTGCTACATCGCCTCTGACAGCGCGGTGAGGGTGCGTGCGTCCTCGGCGGTCAGCGCCTTCCCGGCGTGGGCGCGCAGCAGGGTCCGGTACGTCCGCAGCGCGTTCTCCTTCGTCCGCTCGTGACCGGCGATCTCGGCCGCCTCCGCGACGGCCAGCTTCGCCAGGAGCGTGCCTTCTATCGCGCGGTGCCGGACGGCGAGCGCCGTGCGCGCCCGCAGGTCCGCGTACGTGAAGAGGAGCGCCCCGCGCGGCTCCGCCTGCACCGCCGGGAGGGAGACGCCGACGCCCGCCAGGTCCTCGCCGCCCGCGCCGAGCTCCATCTCGTCGGCGACAAGCGCCGCCAACTCGCGCAGGGCGGGGTGGTCCGGGACGCCCTCCGGGCGGACGCTGCCGTCGCCCAGCGCGGCGACCTCTCCGAGCGTCACCAGGCCGTTCCCGTCCGCGTCCAGCAGCCGGAAGACGGTCGGCGTCTGCGCGGGATCGCCGACGAAGGACCGGGCGAACCGGCCGGGATCGCCCCCGTTCTCCGCGAGGACCCCCGCCGCCAGATTTCCGCCCTCGACGCCGATCCGGGCGAGCATCACCGCCCGCGCCATCGTCGCCCCGGGCGTCGCCTCCTCGGTGATCTTCCCGGTCTCGTCCATCAGGAAGGTGACGGAGCCGGTCTTGCCCGGAATCTCCGGCGCGGCGCGCACGAGGTAGTCGTCCGCGTCGGCCTCCGGGATGGAGTAAAGGTACCCGGCGTCCGCGCCGTCGGCGAGGTCCGGGTCCAGGTTCGTCCCCTGCGCCAGGGCCGCGAACGAAGGGGCGTAGGCGTCCCACCGCTCGACGTACACGGACTGGGCGAGGGCGATACCCGCCAGGTTGTCGAGCGCCTGGGCGCGGGCCGCCGCCTCGCGCACCTTCTGGACCGCCGGGAGCAGCAGCCCGATGAGTATCGCGATTATCGCGATGACCACGAGCAGTTCGATGAGCGTAAACCCGTCCCGGCCGCCGCGACGGCCCCGCGCCGCCGACCGCCGCTTCTCCACGCTGAGAGTCATGACCGGCTCCTTTCCCACGCGCGGGCGATAATGACGCTCCCGCGCCCCAGGAATAACTCACCGGCAGTGTACTCTATTACAGACGATTCGCGGGACGGCGGCCCGATCAACCCTGGCGGCGCACCATCTCGGCGATCCAGGTCGGCGCGAACGGCGACGTGCAGCCCTTGGACGTCGGGTAGTCGCGGTAGACGCCCAGCTTCTCGCCGATGGCGACCGCGCGCTCGCGGTGCTCGGGGAAGTGGATGCCGATCGCCGCCAGGCAGAAGTTCATGGTCCACTGCGACGGCGCGGGCGCGACGCCCATCTCCGCCTCGATCCGGTCCAGCAGCGCCCCGGGGTCCAACCCCTCCGGGTCCTTCGCCACCCGGTCGGCGGTCAGGCTCCACCCGGCCCGCGCGGCCATGGCATCGTCGGACGCCATCCACTGCTGCCGAAGCTGCTCCTTCGCCGGGTTGAGTTTCACCACGTGCGTCCCGAGCCAGTCGGCAAGCTGGTCGTGGGTGACGGATCGTACCATCGCGTCCAGCTCGTCGGCGGGAATCCGGCCGGGCTTCATCAGCAGCGTCGAGAGCAGCATTGCGTCCGCGTTGCCGGTCTTCCACAGAGCGTCCGCCAGTTCGGGGTTCGTCCTGATCTCCTTCGCCAGCGCGCGCAGGTCGCCCAGCTTGACGCCGAACTGGTTCTCGCCCGCGCCGTTCCGGATGTTCAACGCGCGCACCTTCTCGCTGCCGAGCCCCTGGAGCCGCTCCATCACGTCGTCGAGAGTCATGCCGTTTCTCCTACGCGTCGCCATCCCCGAAGCGTGAAGTACCTTCGCCATCTTCTGGAACGTAATGTTGGCGAACACCAGATTCTTCGGGAAAGAAGATCAACCTGCCGCAGCTTGGACATTTCACGAAGTCAGACATAGCCTTGTAAAGGGCTCCGAGAACTTCCCCGGCTAAATGACTGTGGCTCGCGTCTCCGGTCAATGACAGCTTCTCGGTTTTAACTGCTTCGATAAGAGATGCGAGATTATTATCTATGAAATCAAGTAGCTGCCTGTCGCTCAGATAATAGAACGTGTGCGGATTCGGGAACGAGCGAAGCTCAATGATTTTGTTGCACCGGCATGTTATGGTCGCCATTGTTACCCACCCGTACTCAATAGCCGGGCCGTGCGTGGCTGTGGTCCGTCCGCACCCGAAGACCGCTACCGCGCCAGCGGTCCGGAGAAGCGGTACGTCCCCGAGCCGACCGAAAGGAGTGTCTTCCCGCGAACTTCGCTGGGGCGCACGTCGCGGACGCCCTCGGCAGCAACTGCGGATTTCCCGCCCTCGCGGACGGTGGATGGGTCGGCGACGGGCAGGGTGACGGAGGCGGTGGCGTTCGCGGGGACGGTGACGGTCAGGCGGAACGTGCCGTCCTTCTCGACCTTCCAGTCGCTGACGATGCGGCCCCGCACCGAGTCGTAGGAGGCACGGGCGGCGGTCAGGTCGCCGACGACGTTCGGTTCGATGCGGACGTTGCGGAAGCCCGGGGCGGAGGGGTCGGGGCGGATGCCCGCGAGCGTCTTGACCATCCACGCGTTGACGTCGCCCAGGAACGTGTGGTTGTGCGAGTCGTCGAGCGTCCAGCGCTCCAGCAGCGTCGTCATCCCCTGCTCCGCCCACCACCCCCAGGACGGCTGCGTCTTCTGCGCCGCCATCGCGTAGGCGACGTCCGCGCGGCCGTGGTCGCTCAGCGCGTTCAGGACGTACTTCGAGCCGAGCAGGCCGAAGTCGAGGTGCCGGTCGGTCTTCTCTATGGCGGCGACGAGGTTGTCCACCACGCGCGGCTCGTTCTCCGGCTCCGCGAGCCCCTGGTAGAGCGCGCAGCCGAGCGACGTCTGGCTGCCGTTGCCGTAGCTGCCGGTCCCGGGGTCGAAGAAGGCTTTGTTGAACGCAGCGCGGATCGTGTCGGCCAGGGCGTCGTACTTCTTAGCGTCGTCGTCCTTCCCGAGCATTCGGGCGACGCGCGCGACGAGGCGGGCGTCGTGGTAGTAGTAGCCGGTGTCGGTCACCTCGACCGGGGTCTCGGTCTTCCAGAAGCTCCAGTCGCCCAGGCCGAACTTCACCAGGTGGGTGGTCGTCGGAGACTCCTTCGGCGAGCCGTGGGTGGCGCGCGTCGTCAGGTAATCGACGTAGCGTTTGTAGCCCTCGTAGTGCGCGCGCAGCGCGGTGTCGTCGCCGTAGTACTCGTAGAGGTGCCACGGGACGATCAGGAACGCGCTGTCCCACGCGGGGCCCGCGCCGAACGCGTACCCCCATTCGCCGTTCGTGGGCACGATGCCCGGGATCGCGCCGGACGGGCGCTGCTCGTCGCCGACGTCGCGTATCCACTTCTCGTAGACCGTGATGCCGTCGTTGTAGAACAGCCCCTGCTCGCAGGCGACGTGGGCGTCGCCGGTCCAGCCGTTCTTCTCGCGGTGCGGGCAGTCGGTCGGAAGCCCGAACAGGTTCCCGAGGTACGAGCGCCGCCCGTTCTCCCAGATCCTGTTCAGCAGCGGGTTCGAGCAGGCGAACGCGCCCGCCTCGGGGACGTCCGAGTGGAAATAGTTGACCGTCAGGTTCGCCGCGGTCAGCTTCCCGGGCGCGCGCGTCGAACCCGGTTCGACCACCGTGACCTCGACGTACCGGAAGCCGTTGTAGTTGAACCGCGACTCCCACTCCTCGGTCCCCTGGCCCTTCAGGATGTAGTGGTCGGTCTGGAACGGCTGGTCCGCGCCGTAGCGCAGGACGTGGACCGCGATGTCCTTCTGGTCGAGCCGCCCGCTCGGGTGCAGCCGCTCGCCGTAGCGCATCGTCACGCGGGTCCCGGCGGGGCCGGACAGGCGGAGGCGGGCGTTGCCGGTGACGTTCTCCCCGGCGTCGAACACGAACACCCCGGGCTCCGGCTCGGTCACCTTCACCGGCTTGATGACGCGGTCGGTGCGGACGGGGTGCATCGCCTGCGCGGCGAGCTTGCCCTTCGGGGCGTCCACGACAAGCGCCGCCTGCCAGCCCGAATCGTCGAAGCCGGGGGCGTCCCAGCCGGACTGCTCTCGGCGGGCGTCGTAGTCCTCGCCGCCGTAGATGCCGCTGAACGTTATCGGGGAGTCGGCCGTTTTCCACCGCTCGTCGCTGGCGACGGTGACGACGCTGCCGTCCTCCATCGTGACGCGAAGCTCCAGCAGCAGGCGCGGGGTCGCGCGCCACGGGGCGCGGTCGAAGTCCCACGCCGCCTTCGCCTGGACGTTGTACCAGCCGTTGCCGAGCATCACGCCGAGGGCGTTCTCGCCGCGCTTCAGCAGCTTCGTGACGTCGTGGGCGACGTACAGCACGCGCCGGTCGTAGCGGGTCCACGCCGGGTCGAGCCGACTGTCGCCGACCTTCCTGCCGTTGACGCGCAGTTCGTGGAAGCCCAGCCCGCTGGCGTACAGCCGGGCGCTCTTTATCTTCCCGTCGAGCGCGAAGCCGCGGCGCAGCAGCGGCACCGCCTCGACCGCCGTGTCGGTCGTCCGCGCGATCCACGTCCCGTGCCAGTCGCCGGGGGCGAGCAGGCCCATCTCCCAGCGCGCGGGCGCGCACTCGGCCGTAGCGCCCGTGTCGTCCCAGACCCGCACCTTCCAGTGGCACGCCTGTCCGGAGGCGAGCGGCGCGGTGCCGCCGTAGCGGACCTGCGCCGTGTCGTCGGAGGCGACCCGGCCGCTGTCCCACAGGTCGCCCTCTCCCGCGCGCAGCCGCTCCGGGGTGCTGGCGACGAGCACGCGGTAGGCGGCCTGCTTCACTCCCCGGCGGCCCGACTCCAGCGTCCAGCTCAGGCGCGGCCGGGCGGCGTCGATGCCGAGCGGGTCGGTCAGGTACTCGCAGCGCGGGTTGCGCACGGCGAGGTCTTCGGCGGCGGAAGAGGCGTCCGTGTTTGTCATAGCGGTCATGGCGAGGGGGAGCGCCCCGGCGGCGGCGATCAGCCGCCGCCGGGTGATGCGGCGTTGTCGGGTCATGCGGCGACGATGTCCTCGGGGGAGGCCGCGACGACCGGCGGCTTCGGGGCGGGGGGCCGGACGCCGAGCACGAGCGCGAACGCCGTCAGCAGCATCAGGGGCGAGTAGACGGTCAGCAGGGCGTACTCGTTGTTGAAGACTTCGAACAGGCGTCCGCTGACCACCGGGCCGAGGAAGCTGGCGGTCTGGGACGCCAGGTAGTACATGCCGGTGTAGGTGCCGATGCGCCCCTCCGGGGCGAAGTCGAGCACGAGCGGCAGCGAGTTGACCACGACCATCATCCAGCCGAAGCCGCCGACCGCGAGCAGCGGGCGCATCCAGAGCGGCGAGACGACGAAGAAGCACATCGCGATCGCCGACGCGAGCAGCGCGAGGCCGAGCAGGATGCCCCGCCTGCGCCCGAGCTTCGCGCCGAGGAGCCCGCACGGCAGCGCGCTCGCCAGCACCGCGAGCGAGAAGACGCTCTTGAGCTGCACCGCCTGGCCCGTCTCCAATCCGAGCCGCTGGAGCGAGTACGACGTGAACCAGGAGTCGAACGCGCTCTGGCCCAGGAACCAGAAGCAGATGCCGCCGAGCAGCAGCAGCGTCGAGTGGTTGCGGTCGCGCACGACTTTCATTAGGCCCGGCAGCAGCCCGGGGGCGACCGCTTCGGCGGGCTCCGGCGCGTCCGGCTCGGCGACCGTCTCCGGCTCCCGCACCGCGGCGACGATGATGGCCTGCGAGAAAAGCATGCCGCCCGCGCCGAGCAGGAACGGCGCGACCGGCGAGACGCCGAAGAGCGCGCCGCCGATCAGGCCCGCGATGACGCCGCCGAGCCCGCCCATGAAGTTGATGATGCCGTTCGCCTGGGAGCGCAGGTGCCGCGGGGTCAGGTCGGGCATGAGCGCGACTACCGGAGTCCGGAAGATGTCCATCGCGAGCAGCGTGACGATGAGCGCGGCCATGAACATCCAGAGCGGGCCGCCGAGCAGGAACGGCGCGGCGGCGAAGGCGACCGCCGCGATGGGCGCGCCGATGAGGATGAAGGGCTTGCGCCGCCCGATCTTCGTGAAGATGCGGTCGGAGACGCCGCCGATGTAGGGCAGGATGAAGAGCGCGGCGAAGTTGTCCAGCCCCATGACGAGGCCGGTGGTGGCGATGCCGAGGCCGAACCCCTCGATGCCCGCGCCCTTGCTGAAGTCCGGTCGCCCCGCCTGGAGCAGGATGGGCACGAAGTCGTTGTAGACGGACCAGAGCAGGCTGATCCCGAGAAACCCGAACCCGATGATGAAGGTCTTCCCGTAGCTGAACGGGGAAGGCGGCGCGGCGCGCATGTCGATACCTCTGCTGCCGACCGGTCGATCCGGTCGCTGCCGTGGGCTCGCGCCGTGGGTCGCGCGCGGCTGTGGGTTATTTCGGCAGAGGGGCGGCCGCTTCCTACCGGAGGGCTGGAGGCACCCGCCCCCCGCCTTGGGAG
>DATLHN010000210.1:0-4040 GCA_035539875.1 Armatimonadaceae bacterium | reverse complement strand
CTCGACTGGGCCTGCGTGAGCGCGGCGACCGTGCCCATCGTTACCACGATGATGTCGAAGAAGATCGCGAACCCGGCCGCGGCGAGCAGGGTGTTCGGGTGCCGGACGATGCGCCCGATAGCCGCGCCCGCGAGCGCCGCGCCGATCGGCAGGAACAGATTGTTCGCCGTCAGGAAGAGCCACATCGGCGGCGGCACGTCCATCTGGCGCACCAGAAGCACGACCCCCATCGGCGCGGCGAAGATCAGGCCGAGGAGCAGCAAGGTAGGCGTGCTCGCGGGTAGGCGTGCGGCGGCGCGGGTCAGCTGCATCAGCGCGAAGAGCAACGCGGCGAGGTAGACCAGCGCCAGTACGTGTGACAGGAAAGTCGTCGACGGTGGCAGGGGAGCGAGGAGTCCGATAAAACGGTTGACGAGGGTCAGCGCGCACGCCCCGCACGCCCACGCCGCCAGTTCCGTCGCCACCGCACCGGGCCTTTCGGCGCGCGTCCGCTGCGCGTCCGCGACCGGCGAATCGCCGGGAACTGTCACGGAGAGGGTGGCGTCTACCGTTCGGGCCGGTGGGGGAAGGTCTTCGGGCGGAAGCCCGGTCGCCTCCGCAGCGGAGGGCGGTAGTTCGGCGTAGGGGCCCGCCTCGGTCTCTTCTGAGGCGTCTTCACGGTCGGACAATAGGGTCTCTTTCCTGCAGGGGACGCGCCCGCTCACCGCCTCGTCGGAGGGCCGTCCTCGGTTGACAACGGGGGCGTTGACAGTATACAATGCGCCATCGTAGCACGTCCACCCCCCGGGGAGACGGGTCATGACCGCGCGACTGGCGCGCCTCCAAATGGGGGCTCTACGCGCCTAACCGGGGGCATCACCGCGCCCGAGCATTTTGGATCGAGCCATCCACACGCCGCCGCAATCCGCGCGAGAGCGCCGAGCCGCGGTTCGATGATGGATCGGGATACATAAGGAGTGAGGTAGCTGTGGAACCGTTGCGCATCGTGATCGCGGACGACGAGCCGATCATTCGACTCGACCTGCGGCGGACGCTGGAAAACATGGGCCACATCGTGATCGCGGAGGCCGGGGACGGCGCGCAGGCTGTCGAACTGTGCCGGGAACTGAAGCCCGACATCGCGATTCTCGATATCAAGATGCCCAACATGGACGGCATCGACGCGGCCAAGGTCATCTCGACCGAGGGCATCGCCCCGGTCCTGCTTCTGACGGCCTACAGCCAGAAGGATCTGGTCGATCGCGCCCGCGACGCGGGCGTTTTCGCCTACCTTGTCAAGCCGTTCAAGGAAGCGGAGCTGATGCCGGCGATCGAGATCGCCATCGCGCGCTTCGAGGAGTTCCTGGAACTCGAGAAGGAAGTCGACAAGCTCGAGGACAAGCTGGAGACTCGCAAGGCCGTCGACCGCGCCAAGGGTATCCTGATGGACCAGTACGGTCTCAAGGAGCAGGACGCGTTCCGGCGCATCCAGGTCCAGAGCATGAACACCCGCAAGTCCATGCGTGAGATCGCCGAGGCGATCATCATCGCCAACAGCGTGTGACGCGCGCACGCTCAATCAGTCAGGAATAACCAGGAATAACGCGACCCCATGCGATTACCGCTGCGGGATCTTTTGAGCAAGAGCGAGGCCGGGCAATCCGACCTCGCTCGTCTCATTCAGAAGAAGGACGAAGAGATCGAGCAGCTCCGGGCGCGCATCCGGCAGCTCGAAGGCGCGCTCGACCACCGCTCGCAGGAGGCCGCCGCCCTGCGCCGCATCGGTGAGGCGACCGGTCAGGTAGTCAACACCGACGACATCCTCCCCCTCATCGCCGAAGTCGCGGTCGAAGTGACCGGCACGGAATCGGCCCAGGTCTACCTTTTCAACGACGCCCGCGACCTGCTGATCCTGCGCGCCGCCACCGACGAGGTGGGCGCGAGGCTTGTCGGGCAGATAAAGCTCAAGGTAGGGGAGGGGATCACCGGCTGGGTTGCCCGCGAAAAGCAGCACGTCGCCATCGCCAGCGAGGCGTGGAGCGACGAGCGCTTCAAGTTCGTTCCTCAGCTCGAGGAGGAGCACTACCAGAGCATCCTCTCGGTGCCGCTCCTCTGGCGCGGGGACTGCATCGGCGTTATCAACGTCCGGACGCAGGCCCCGCACGACTACACCAAGACCCAGGTCCAGCTCCTCTCCTCGATCGCATCCCAGGTCGCCGGGGCCATCGCCGCGTCGCGCCGGTACCGCTCGGCGGAGAAGCGGGCCTCCCACCTCTCCACGGTGGCCGAGGTCAGCAAGACGATCACGTCCAACCTGTACCTAGAGGAGATCCTCCAGCTCGCCGTAGCCGCCACCGCTCAGACGATGAACTTCAAGATCGTCGCGCTGCTGCTGGTGGACGAGGAGCGCAACGAACTCGTCCTCAAGGCGACGCAGTCGCAGTCGAAGGAGTACGTCCGGAAGCCAAACCTCCCGATCCGCGAGTCGGTCGCGGGCAAGGCCATCGACACGGGCCGCATCGTGACCGTTGCCGACGTCAAGAAGGACCCGGAATACCGTTACCCCGAGGTGGCGAAGCGCGAGGGGCTGACCAGTCTCGCGTGCGTCCCCCTCAAGGTGCGCGAGCGGGTCATCGGCGTGCTCAACTGCTACACGGAAAAGCCGCACGAGTTCAGCGAGGATGAGATATCGGTCCTGACGACGCTCGGCAACCAGGTGGCCGTCGCGATCGAGAACGCGAAGCTGATGGTCAAGGGCGCGCTCCTCCAGGAGATGCACCACCGGGTCAAGAACAACCTCCAGACCATCGCCTCGCTCCTGCGCCTTCAGTCGCACTATGCCGCGGACCGCTCGCCCCAGGACGTTCTGAACGAGTCGATCAACCGGGTACTGGCGGTGGCCGCGGTCCACGACCTTCTCTCTCGCGAGGACCTGGACACGATCTCGGTGCGCAAGATCGCCGATTCCATCCTGACGGCGACCAAGCAGTCGTTCACGTCCCCGGACAAGCGCATCGACATGCGGGTCGAGGGGCCGGACCTGATGCTCTCCTCCCATCAGGCGAACTCGGTCGCGCTGGTCCTGAACGAACTGGTGGCGAACGCCGTGGAGCACGGCTTCGAGACCGCCAACGAGGGGAGCATAGCGGTACGGCTGCGCGACTACGAAGGCGACCACTGGCGGCTGGAGGTTCGCAACGACGGCGACTCGCTGCCCCCGAACTTCGACCCGCGGAAGAACCACGACCTGGGGCTCCAGATCGTGGACACCCTGACCCGCGGCGACCTCCAGGGTGACTTCACCCTCCAGACCGAGGACGGCGTCACGGTGGCCGCCGTCACTTTCCCGAAACGGTGAGGACGCGATGACTGCTGACCTTCCCCCCCTCATTCCGCGCGCGGTTCTGTTCGGCAACCCGGACCGGGTCGCGCCTAAAGTGTCGCGCGACGGCACCCGCCTCGCCTACCTCGCGCCGCACGAGGGGGTAATGAACGTCTGGGTGCGGACGGTGGGTTCCGAGGACGACCGCCCCGTTACGCGGGAGACGATCCGCCCCGTGCGGGCCTTCTACTGGTCCGAAGACGGAAGCTACCTCCTTTACCCGCAAGACGCCGGAGGCGACGAAAACTTCCACCTGTATGCCGCCCCGGCGGACGGCGACGGCACCCGGGTCCGCTCCCTCACCCCGTTCCCGGGAGTGCGCGCCGGGTTCCTCGACTCGAGCCCGAAGCTTCCCGGGGCGGTCCTGGTGACGATGAACCGGCGCGACGCGCGCCTGATGGATGCCTACCTTTGCGACCTTGACACGGGCGAACTGACCGTGATCGCTGAGAACCCCGGCGGGGTCGTGGGGTGGGCGGCGGACACCGACCTCGTGGTGCGGGCGGCGGTGGTGGCGAAACCCGACGGCGGCACGGACCTGCTCGTCCGTGACGGGGCGGAAGGGGAGTGGCGGACGCCGCTCGCGGTCCCCTTCGGCGAGGAGGCCGCTCCCTTCGAGTTCGCCGAGGACGGCCGGACTCTCTACGTCGTCACGAACGCCGGCGTCAACACGCAACGG
>DATLHN010000209.1:0-4796 GCA_035539875.1 Armatimonadaceae bacterium | reverse complement strand
CGGTCGGCTCGGTCGGGAAGACGTCCGGCGGCGGCGGAGCCGCGGGCGGGGCCGGACTGACGGGCGCGCCGATGCTCGGGGCGTTCCTGCGCAACGTCGCGGCGGTACCCCCCGCCACCCGCAGCGCCCACATCGCGGCTCAGGCGGGGGCCTCGGCATCGCGCCGCTTCGACGATCCCGGCAGCAGCGATCCCGGGGTCCCGCTCCCCCCGGACGTCTTCCCGACCGAGCCGACCGAGCCGGTCGTCTACTTCGACTACTACCTCGGCCTCTGGGTGAAGGTCGAATATCTGACCGGCGGAGCCACCTACAGCCTGTACTCGGACGAGGCGCTCACCGAGCCGGCGGGCAATATCGCGACGACCGAGCCGAGCAACTGGGAGAGCTACCCGCTCGTCTGGCGGTCGGAGTACGCCTTCCGCGCGGGCTACCTCGCCGGGGCGCACGGCCGATCCGAGAGTTCCACCAACCGGGACGGCTCCGGCTCCCAGTCCTACGAGAACACCTACGCGGACGGCGGCAGCGACGAGGGCAGGAGCGCCTGGACGGCGCGCGGCGACTACACCTGGACTTCCCGGACCGATTTCACCGGCGGCGCGTGGACCACGGGGAGCGGCTCGTTCCGCGCGGACGGCGGCGGCGGCACGCGCTGGGAGACGTCCGAAGGCTATAAGGGCGACTACACTTACAACGCGGACGGCTCCGGGCGCGCCCGGATCACCGGCCCGGACCCCGGCCTGCCCGTGACCATCACCTGGGACGCCTACGGCAACACGACCATCGTCTACGCCGACGGTTCCATCGAGCGCATCCCCGGCTGGGGCTACTACGGCGGCGGAGGGACAGGGACCACCGGTTCGGGCGGCGGGACGCCCGAACCGATCCCGCTATAGACGAGCGCGGACTCGCCCCGCCAGCAATGGCGGGGCGAGGGCATGATTACATTCCGGCCGCCTCGGACGATTCGAGGGCGAGACAGGCCCAGTCCAACTCGTCCCTCCCCTTGGCGCGCGCGGCCAGCAGCCGGTCCTGGAGGAGCCCCGCCAGCGGGAGCGGGACCTGGCTCCGCGCGCCGAGTTCGCGGGCGAGCGTGACGTCTTTCAGGCCGAGCGGCACCATGAAGCCCGCCGGTTCGAACACCTGCGGCGCGACCAGCGCGCCGTAGTTGCGGTAGATCGGGCAGCCGAAGAGCACCTGCGTCAGGAAGTCGTGGATCGCCACCCGGTCCACGCCGTTCTTCTGCGCCAGCGTGTACGCCTCCGCCATCGCCTCGATCGCGGAGCCGATCAGGAAGTTGCCGCAGACCTTCACCACGTGCGCCGCCGCCGGGTCGTCCCCGAAGTCGATCACCGCGCTGCCCATCGCCTCCAGCACCGGGCGCACGCGTGCCCGCAGGCCCGCGTCCCCGCCCGAGCAGAGTATCTGCAGCATCTTCGCGGCGGCCGCGTCGGGCCGGCCGAACACCGGCGCGCCGAGGTAGACCGAGTCGTGCAGGTCGTGCTGCGCCGCGAGGCGCGTGGCGGTCGCGGGCGCGATGGTGCTCATCGAGAGGTGCGCCGCGCCCGGCGCGAGGGTCTCCATCAGGCCGCCGTCCCCGAGAGTCACGCTCTCCAGCGCCGCGTCGTCCGACAGCATGGTGATGACGGCGGACGCCCCCTCGGCGGCCTCGGCGGGCGACTCGCAGACGGTCGCGCCCGCTTCGGCGAGCGGCGCGGCCCGGGTCGCCGTCCGGTTGTAGACGCGCAGGGGAAAGCCCGCGGCCCGCAGGTTCAGGGCCATCTTCTGCCCCATCGCCCCGAGGCCGATGAATCCAACGGTTTCGCTGCTCATGAGAAACAGTGTACCCCCTCGCCCGTAAGGGCGAGGGGGTACACTTTGGGGCGGATGGGGGCGCTTACGCCCCTGCTGGGACGCCCGCGTCCTTCGCGTGAAGGGTCTTCGTGTCGGGCGCGCCGATGATGGTCTCGACCCCCAGGTAGGCGTCCAGTTCCTCGTTCCCGTGGCGGCGGATCCAGGCGTTGAACTCCTCGCCGTCCTGCTTCGTGCGGTTGAACGCGCTCAGCAGGTTCTCCAGAGCGAACTGCACCTTGTCCGCGGGGACCTTGCGGTGGATCGCCCGGGTGAACGACCGGTCGCGGCCGAGCGCACCGCCGAGGTGGATGTCGTACGCCTCGACCTGCTCGCCGCTCGCGACGCGCGCCTTGCAGCCTTGGAGCCCGATGTCGCCGACGCTGTGCTGGGCGCATGAGTTCGGGCAGCCGGTCATGTTGATGCGCAGGTTCCGGTCGAACGGGACGCGCTTCTCCAGGTGCGACACGATCTGGATCATGCGCCCCTTCGTCTCGGTGATAGCCAGGTTGCAGAACTCCGTGCCGGTGCAGGCGATAGCCCCGCGGCGCACCGGGTGCGCCTCCCAGATAAAGCCCGCGGCCTGCAGCGCCTCCAGCGCGAGGTCCAGGTTCTCGTCCGGGACGTTCGGCAGCAGGATGTTCTGCATGTGCGTCGTGCGAATCTCGCCGGAGCCGTACCGCTCGGAGATGTCCGCCAGGTCGCGCAGTTGCTGCCCGCTCACGCGCCCGGTCAGGACGCAGAGGCCGATCCAGTTGAGGCCGCGCTGCTTCTGCCGGTTGACGCCGACGTGGTCGCGGTAGACGTTCGCCGGGGCCTCGTCCGGGACGCCCGGCAGCGGCTCGTACCCGAGGTACCTGACCA
The DNA here is from genome assembly GCA_035539875.1 of Armatimonadaceae bacterium. GTDB lineage: Bacteria > Armatimonadota > Armatimonadia > Armatimonadales > Armatimonadaceae > CALEKU01. The sequence continues at coordinate 2,084 of DATLHN010000209.1, read as the reverse complement.
GCTCTTCCTTGAACTTCTCCGGCCCCCAGTCCGCCACGAGGAACTTCAGGCGCGCGTGGGTCCGCTTCTCGCGGTAGCCGTGGTCGCGGAAGATGGCGGTCACCGCGCGGGCGACGTCCACGGCCTGCTCGGGCAGGAAGAAGGCGTCGATCCACGGCCCGAAGTGCGGCTGGGTAGAGAGGCCGCCGCCGACGCGCACGCCGTAACCGACCTGGCCGGTCTTCGGGTCGCGCGCGCCGATCAGGGAGAAGTCGTGGATCTCCGGCTGGACGCACTGCTCCGGGTCGGCCGAGACGGACATCTTGTACTTGCGCGGGAGGTTGGAGAACTCCTTGTTGCCCGCGAACAGCTTGTGAAGGGCCGTGATCGTGGGTCGGCAGTCGAAAAGCTCGTCCGGGTGCAGGCCCGCGATCGGGCAGGAGACGACGTTGCGCGGGATGTCGCCGCACGCCCCCGCGGTCGTGATGCCGACGGACGCCAGGCGCGCGACGATGTCGGGGAAGTCCCGGATGGTCAGCCAGTGCCACTGGAACGTCTGCCGGGTCGTGACGTCGGCGATGCCGCGCGCGTACCGGTCGGTGATGTCGGCGATGACGCGAAGCTGCTCGTTGCTAGCGATGCCGCCCGGCAGCTTGAGCCGCATCATGAAGTGGCCCTCGTTCGGACGCTGCTGGTAGATGCCGTACCAGCGCATCCGGACGAAGTCCTCTTCCTGGATGGAGTCGTAGCCGTCCTCGGCATAGCGGAGGACATCGGCCCAGACGTCCAGGCCGTCCTTCTCCTGCTTGATGCGCTCGACTTTGTTCATGCCCGTTAATCCTGATCTTATCGATAAACCGTACCGGAATTGTATGAAATCCTACCACGCCTCTTAGATGGCTGTCAACGCAGGACACCGATTTCCCCGCACCGAACCTGCGCGTATGATCCTTTGCATCGGGCTCACCCCCACGGTCCAGCGCACGCTGCGCTTCGACCGCTTCGAGGTCGGCGCGGTCAACCGCGCGAAGGAGACGGCCGTCACCGCCTCCGGCAAGGCCGTCAACGTCGCACGGGTGCTGCACACGCTGGGCGCTGGCTCCTACCTCCTGCACCCGCTCGGCGGCGGGTCCGGGGCGTTCGTGGAGCAGGCGCTGCTGGCCGAGGGAGTCGCCCAGGAGGTGGTTCCCGCCGGGGAGGAGGCGACGACGCGCACCTGCACGACGCTGCTGGTGGACGGGGGCGGTCCGACGACGGAGTTGGTGGAGGAGGCGCGCGCGCTTTCGGGAGAGGTCGTCGCCGCGCTCGACGCCGCCTGGCGGCGCGCACTGCCGAAGGCGCGCTTCGTCTGCCTGAGCGGGTCGCTCGCCCCCGGAGTCGGGGAGGACTTCTACGCCCACATCCTTGCCGAGGCGCGCGACCAGCGCGGCGGTGGCGTCCGCGTCCTGGTCGACGGACAGAAGGGACCGCTCAAGGCCGCGCTGGCCGAGCGCCCCTTCCTCGTCAAGCCGAACCGCGAGGAGGCGGCCGCGACCCTCGGGTTCCCGCTCACGGGTGACGCCCTTACCGACGCCCGCACCGCCGTCCGCGCCCTGCTCGACGCCGGGGCGCAGTGGGCGCTGGTCTCGATGGGCCGGGCCGGGTCGCTGCTCGGCGGCCGCGAGTCGCCCGCCCTCTGGCACGTCGCCCCGCCCGCCGTGGAGACCGTCAACCCCATCGGCTCCGGCGACTCGCTCGCGGCTGGCACCGTCTACGCCCTGTTGGAGCAAGGCGCGCCGGTGCCCGAGGCCGTCGCCTACGGAACCGCCTGCGCCGCCGCCAACGCCCTAACCCTCACCTCCGGCGTCGTGAACCCCGCGGACGTCGCCCGCCTCCTGCCTGACGTCTGGGTCACCGAAATGTGACCCCGGGCGGGTTAACGTCTTCGCTACCGTCGCCGCCCCCGCTTCGCCCGAGCCTTGCGAGCCCTCTTCTGGCGTTGTCCCGCCACGAGCAGCACGCTCCCGGCGAGGTCGAGCGCGAGTCCCACGCCCGCGACGGCGATCGGCAGGCGGTAGATGCTGCTCAGGGATTCGGGCGCGCCCGCCGCTGCGTCGTCGCCGGGT
>DATLHN010000208.1:0-16051 GCA_035539875.1 Armatimonadaceae bacterium | reverse complement strand
GGTCTGCAAGATGTCGGGGCGGGGGCTCGGACACACGGGTGGGACGCTGGACAAGCTGGAATCCATCCCGGGCTTCCGGGTCGGCCTCACACCCGAGGAGATGGTCGATCAGGTCGCGCGCGTCGGCGCGTGTCTGGCCGGTCAGACCGACGACCTCGCGCCCGCCGACAAGAAGCTCTACGCCCTGCGGGACGCGACGGCGACCGTCGGCTCGACGCCGCTCATTGTCTCCTCGATCCTCTCCAAAAAACTCGCGGGGGGCGCGCAGTTCTTCCTCTTCGACGTCAAGGCGGGTGGTGGGGCGCTGATGCGGACGGCGGACGAGGCACGCGCGCTCGCCCGCGCCCTGGTCGGCGGGTCCGTTCGCAACGGGCGGCGCGCGGTCGCCGTGCTTTCGGACATGAGCCAGCCCCTCGGGCGCACGGTAGGGAACGCGCTTGAGGTGCGCGAGGCGATCGACCTGCTGGCGGGGGTGCCGGACGCCGACCCCCGGCTTCGGGAACTGTGCCTGCGCCTCGCGGCCGAGGGGCTGCGCCTCGCGGGGATCGCGCGGGACCCGGAGACGGCGCGACTCTGCGCGGAGCGGCTCCTGCGCTCCGGCGCCGCATTCGCCGCCTTTCGCGAGATCGTGGCGGCTCAGGGCGGCGACGTTGCCGCCGTGGACGACGCCGCCCTGCTGCTCCCGCACGCCCGGGTGGTCGTCGCGGTTCCGGCGGTGCGCGACGGTTACGTCGCCGCGATCGACGCGCGCGCGATCGGGGAGGCGGTGGTTAAACTCGGCGGCGGCAGGGCGCGCAAGGAAGACGCCGTCGATCCGTCGGTCGGGGCCGTGATCCACGCGCCCGTCGGCGCGCGGGTCGTCGCGGGCGACACGCTGGTGGAGGTGCACGCGGCGTCGCACGGCGCGGCCGCGTCCGTCCTGGACCGGGTTGAGGCGGCGTTCGAAATCGTCGGACACCCGGTCGAGGAGCCGCCCCTCATCCTCGAAGTTATCGAAGAGGCATAGCGCGGTGCTACTTGTTGCGGCCGGCTGCCTTGCGGACGCGGGCGATGGCCTCCTCGGTGACGGCGCGCTCGAACGAGCGAAATCCGGCGAGCTTGAAGCCGTGCTTCGCGGCGAGGTTCTGCGTCTGCTCCGCCTGGGCAACGGTGACCTCCTTGCCCAGGGTGAAGCACTCGTAACGGCCGTCCAGCGCCAGCATGATCGTCTCGGACATGCAGGCGTACGCCGTCTTCGGCGGGAAGCCGAAGTTGAAGTGGAAGTCCACGTCGCCGGGTATGGAGACGATGCCGCCCTCGATCACGAGAACGTCGTCGCGCTCCTTCGCCACGCGCACGGAGACGTCGCGGGGGCGGGCGACGTCGCAGACGACCGCGCCGCGCTTGAGGTGTTCGGGCTGGATGACCGCGTCCACCGCCGACGTCACGGTGAGGATGACGTCGGCCTCGCGCAGGCCCGCCGCCATGTCGGCGGTGACGCCGACTTCCGCCCGCGGGTGGGCCGCCCGAATCTCCTCCGCGACGGGGTTCAGCTTCTCCGCGTTCCTGCCGACCAGTGAGAGCTTTCCGGCGTCCCGCGCGAGCAGCAGGGCGCAGGTGCGCCCGATGCTCCCGGCGGCCCCCACGATCGCGACGGTCGCCTCCTCGATGGGGACGCCCATGATGTCCGCGCCCCGCTTCGCCCCTTCGACCGCGGTCGCGACGGTGTAGGAGTTGCCCGTGGTGACCGCGATGTTGAGGTTCTTCGCCACCGTCACCCCGCCGTCGCCGACGACCGAGGTGAGCGCGCCGAGGCCGATGAGTTTCGCGCCGAGGTCCTCGGCGATCTTGCCGCACCGGATGAGCTTTTCGTAGACTTCGTCCGTGGGGAGCGTCAGGAGCTGGGTCGGGGTGAGCGGGCAGGCGATGAACCACCCCTCGGCCTCCGCCCCGGTCTGCGACCGGATGCCGGTGATGTGCGAGACCACGCGCGGGGACATGAAGCGGATGCCGGCCGCGACGACCGCCTCGGGCAGGTAGCGGGCCACCGGGTACTTCCGTCCCACGTCCCGACGCACATCAATGGGGTGTATGATGAACGCAAATCGCTCCATGCCGCTCCTTTATTTGCCGCTTACGTGATGACGCCCGCGCTCAGGCCGGGTTCCGCGTTTCGCCCTGCAGGTACTCTACGGTCGGCGTCCATTCGAGGCGCTCCAGCATCCGCCCGTACTCCGCCCCGCTCAGCGGCCTGCCGTCGTTGAGCGCGACCAGGACCCCCTCCATGACGTTAGTGCCCGGGGACCGGCCCTGGAAGCGCGGCGTCGACGTCGCCAGAAGATACGCCCCGCGGCGTGTCAACTCCTTCACGTCCTCCGCCGTCGTCGTGTTGGTGACGATCGCCCTGTCCTTCAGGGGGCAGTCCTCGGCCGCGGGCAGGTAGCGGCGGATCAGGTGGAAGTCGCCCGCCAGTATGTCCGCCCAATCGTACCACCTGCCCCAGCGCGGCGTCGTCTTCTCCTGCTTATCCCCCGTAGGATACACCATCCGGAAGGGCAGTTGCGTCAGGATCGGCAAAAGCAATCGGGCGAGCCTCTGGTGCGCCGCCCAGGAGCGGATGGCGAAGGGGAGGCCGAGCGCGAACATCAGGTCGCCGAAGACGACGGTACCGCCCTGTTCGACCAGCGCCTCGCTCATCCCGAAGCGGTCCACGCCGCACACCATAAGCGTCCTGCGGCGGGGGAAGTCGATGACGGCGCGCCGCGCCAGGTAGCGGACCGTCTCCCGCTCCAGAGAGTTCTTCAGCCCGCTGCCGTCCACGATGGGGGTCTTCGTCACGCCCGCGATCAGGCGGCGCGCGTCGCGAAATTCGTAGCGGCGGCCGCCGGACCAGACGTAGCGGTCGATCCCCCCTAGGCAGAGCGCGTCCACCTTGCCGTCCATCTCCAGGAGCAGGGCGCGGTAGCGCGCGAAGTCGCCGTCGGTGCCGGTGCGCCGGAGTTCCACCTCCTCCCCGAGGAAGGTGGCCGTTTCGGAGAAGTCGCGCTTCGAGGAGCCGAGCGAAACGGACAGGACCCGCTTCATCGGGCGAGTACCCGCGTGAGATCCGCCGGATCGGGAGGGCAGGGCTGTGTCATCGCTGTGGTTTGAATGCGCCGCCGCGGCAAAGCGAGCCCACGCGCCCGCGCGTGGGCTCCGTCAGTGTAGCCCACCGCCGAGAGCGTGTCAACCGATAGGGGCACCGAAAACGAGATGCGAAGGGCGGACGCGGCGCTCGAAAAAAGCAGGGGTGCAAACTTATATACCAGTAATGACGCTGGCAACGGGTGCCGATAATACCCATCAGTGACTATATAGGGTCACCCATTCCCTTCCGGATACGCGGGTTATCGTGCTCAAATTTCGGGGACTGCATGTGATATAATGGCCGCGAGCGTTTTCCCCGAAGCCCTCCCCCATAAGCGCGAATCGGAAGGCGCAGTGAGCGTCCCGGAGACCTGACTAACGTATGCGCTTTCTCGGCAACGTCCTGGGCCGATTCTCCAATAATATGGGGATCGACCTGGGCACTGCGAACACTCTCGTGCACGTCCGCGGCAAAGGCATTCTCATCCGCGAACCTTCCGTCGTCGCACTCGACATCCACTCCCAGCGGGTGCTGGAAGTCGGCGAGGAGGCGAAACGGATGCTGGGACGCACCCCCGGCCACATCGTCGCCATCCGCCCTCTCAAAGACGGGGTCATCGCCGACTTCGACCAGACCGAGAAGATGCTGCGCTACTTCATCCAGAAGGTGAACCGACGGCGGTTCTGGACCCACCCCCAGGTGGTAGTCGGCATACCTTCCGGCGTCACCGAAGTCGAGCGGCGCGCGGTCCTCGATGCGACCCGGAAGGCGGGGGCGCGCGACGCGTTCGTCATCGAAGAGCCCATGGCGGCGGCCATCGGGGCGGGGCTGCCGGTCACCGAGCCCACCGGCTCCATGATCGTCGACATCGGCGGCGGCACCACCGAGGTCGCGGTAATCTCCCTCGGGGGCATCGTCACGTCCCGCTCGATCCGCATCGCGGGCGACGAGATCGACGAGGCCATCGCCAGCCACATCCGCCGCTCCTACAACCTTTATATCGGCGACCGTACCGCGGAAGACGTAAAGATCCAGATCGGCTCTGCCTATAAGATGGAACAGGAGTCGAGCATGACCGTCCGCGGGCGCAACCTCATCTCCGGGCTGCCGCGCTCGACCACCATCACCAGCGAGGAGGTCCGGGACGCCATCGCCGAGCCGGTGAACCAGATCGTCAGTGCGGTCAAGGACGCGCTGGAGTCCGCCCCGCCGGAGCTGGCGGCGGACATCATGGACTCCGGCATCTTCCTCGCGGGCGGCGGGGCGCTGCTGCGCGGGCTGGACCAGCTGATCGCCGCGGAGACGCAGATGCCGGTCCACATCGCGCCGGACCCGCTCTCGTGCGTGGCGCTGGGCGCGGGGGCCGCGCTGGAGGCGGCGGAGCAGCACCCCGGTCTGCGGCACGCGCTGCTTTCGAACACGTCGCTGAATTAGCCGGTAACTTCATACGAATCGTTCTGGGAGCCGAAACGGCATGAGGGCCAAGAGCCGCGCGGAGCGGGCACGGTTGGACGTTCTGGGCAGGGTCGGACCGATGCGGTCGGGCGGCGGGCGTCTGCGCTCCGACTCCGGTCCGCAGGCGTCGCCGTTCCTGATCCTCACCGTGGTTCTCGGTCTCGCCGTCGTGCTCGGTGCGCTCCACAACCGCTGGGTAGCCCGCGGCAAGACCGACCCGGCCCTCGCCGGGGTGCGCACCGCCGTCTTCCCCTTCCAGCTCGGCGCGGCGCGCGCGCAGTCCGCCACGAAGACCGTCTGGGACTGGGTCCTGCCCGGCAAGGCGCAGGCGGAGGAGAACGTCTCTCTCAAGGTGGAGATAGCCCGCCTCAGGACGGAGAACGAGACGCTCCGCGCGGGCGCGGCCGAGGCCGCTCGCCTTCGCGCGGCCGTCGGCCTGATGGCAAAGAGCAAGACCCCGCCCCTGGCCGCCGAGGTCATCGGACTGCTCCCTTCGCCCAATTTCGATTCCGTCACCGTCGCCCGCGGCACGCGCGACGAGGTCAAGCAGGGCATGGTCGCCCGGACCCCGGAGGGGCTGATCGGTCAGGTCACCGAGGTCAGTCCGGTCTCCTCGCGCGTCATGCTCCTCACCGACGTCAACTCCAGCGTCGGCGTGCTGGTCACCCGCAAGGGAAAGACGCAGGGGGTCGGCATCGCCCGCGGGCGCGGGCGCGGCGAGCGGCTCGACCTGATGTACCTCAAGCGCGAGGACGACGTCCAGGCGGGTGACGTGGTCGTGTCCTCCGGCTACGGCGGCGTCGTGCCCCCGGGCATCCCGGTGGGCGTGGTCGCCGACGTGAAGCAGGACTCCACCGGCTTCCTCAAGAACGCGCGCGTCGTCCCCGCCGCCCCCCTGCCGGGGGCGCTCCGCGAACTCTTCATCGTGCGGTAAGGCAGCAGGAATCGCGCCGATGCAGCCCGAACGACCCGCCCTACCTACCGGCGCCGCTCTTCTGCTTGTCCTGCTCCTGCTCGTCGCGGCGGGCATCCAGGCGAACCTCGCCGGCACGGTCTCCGACCTCACAAGGGGCCAGCCGGACCTGATCCTCGTCATCGTCCTGGTCGCCGCGCTCCTTTCGGACGCCGCGCTCGGCTGCCTGATCGGTTTCGGGGGCGGGCTGCTCACGGCGGCGCTGGTGGGGGAGACCGTCGGCTCTTACCTCGTCTCGCGCATCATCGCCGGGTTCGTGGCCGGTTCGCTCGCGGGCCGCTTCTTCCGCACCAACGCGCTGGTGATCGCCGCGACCGTCTTCCTGGGATCGCTCGTCGCCGAGGCGGCGTACGGACTCGCCGCCCCGCCACTGAGAGGGGTCAGTCTCGTGCGCTACGCCGAGGTCGTGGTGGCGAACGTGGTATGGAACACGGCGCTGGCCGTGCCGGTCGCGTACCTGCTGCGCCGTTGCGGCTGGGGCGGGGGGATGCCGCGCTGACGGGAAACGATGTATCATGAGACGGCGCAGGGGGGATGACCGCCCCCTGCGCGAACACGACGATGTGTGAGCCAGGGAGACAATGAGTATTCTGACCACCGAGAAGCCCCGACCCGAGCACGCCCGCGGCGCCGGCGGCGAGAGCCTGAACGCCTTCGACAATGCGCGGCAGCAGCTGGACAACGTCGCGGGTACGATCGACCTTCACCCCGACGTCCACCGCGTTTTGAGTCACTGCCAGCGCGAACTGACCGTCAACTTCCCGGTCTCGATGGACGACGGCACGGTAAAGATGTTTACCGGTTACCGGGTTCATCACAACCTCACCCGGGGGCCGGCGAAGGGCGGCATCCGCTACCATCCCGAGACCGACCTCGACGAGGTGCGCGCGCTGGCCTTCTGGATGACCGTCAAGTGCGCCGTTGTGAACATACCGTTCGGCGGCGCCAAGGGAGGCGTCGTCTGCGATCCCCGTTCGCTGAGTCGCACGGAACTGGAAGACCTGACCCGCCGCTACACCTCGGACATCTCCATCCTGCTCGGGCCGGAGAAGGACATCCCCGCGCCGGACATGGGGACCGACGGCCAGGTGATGGGCTGGATCATGGACACATACTCGATGGCCAAAGGGCATACGGTCCCGGCGGTCGTCACCGGGAAGCCGATCGCGGTCGGCGGCTCCGAAGGGCGTGTCGAGGCGACCGGACGCGGCGTCGTCACCGTCGCGCGCGAGGTGCTGCTCGCGGATGGCAGCCAGGTGCCCGGCAGCACGGTCGCGGTGCAGGGCTTCGGCAACGTCGGTTCGGTCGCCGCACTGCTGTTCCACCGCGCGGGCGCGAAGGTGGTGGCGGTCTCCGACGTCAACGGCGCGATCCTGAACCGCGCCGGTTTCGACGTCCACGACCTGCTGCGCTATTCGCGGGAGCGCGGGAGCGTCGTCGGCTACCCCGAGTCGGAGCCCCTCGACCCGGCTGCGCTGTTGACCCTGGACGTAGACGTTCTGGTGCCCGCCGCGCTGCAAAATCAGATCACGAGCAGGAACGCGGCGGACGTCCGCGCCCGTTATGTTATAGAGGGCGCGAACGGCCCGACGACGCCGCAGGCCGACCTGATCCTGGCCGCGAACGGCGTCAAGGTCGTGCCCGACGTTCTGGCGAACGCGGGCGGCGTCACCGTCTCATACTTCGAATGGGTCCAGGGCCTTCAGGCGTTCTTCTGGACCGAGGCCGAAGTCAACTCGAAGCTGGAGCAGATCCTGGTGCGGGCGTTCTCGCAGGTGCAGCAGGCCGCGAAGCGGCACAACTGCGATCTGCGCACCGCCGCCTACATTGTCGGCGTCAGTCGCGTCGCCGAGGCGACTCTCGCGCGCGGCATCTATCCGTAACGGTCGGGGTCGGGAAAGGACACGCACGTAGTGAATCGCTGGAGCAGCGCGGCAGCCGCCGCGATAGCGCTGGTACAGGGGGGCGTCGGACTGCTCGCGTGGGCTCCGCCCGCCGCGGCGGCGCAGCCGCGGGCGGCGGCACAGGGTGGCGCTGACGCGCCGGGGGGCGCGGCGGAGGCGAAGCGCCTTCTGGCCGAAGCGCCGGACGCCAGGGAGTTCCCCAACGCCGCCAAGGTCACCCTCCTCGACCTGGCGGACATCACCGTCCGCCCGGACGGCTCGTCGCGCAACGTCACCCGGATGGCGACGAAGATCTTCAACGAGCGCGGGCGCGAGCAGGAGGGTGAGGTACGCCTGCCCTACGAGCAGGGGCGGCAGACGATCACCGTCCAGTTCGCCCGCACCATTCGGCCGGACGGCACCATAATCACCGTCCGGCCCGAGGACATCCACGACCAGGGCTACGACGAGGGCGACAACTCCTACACCGACGCGCGCGTCAAGGCGTTCTCGATGCCGGGGCTGGAGCCGGGCGCGATCATCGACTACCAGTACGTCACCGAGGAGAAGGCCCCCTACATAGAGGGCCACTTCTGGACGCAGTGGTACTTCGCGAACCTGGACCCGGTCAAGTACTCCAAGCTGACCATCACCGCCCCGAAGGGGATGAACCTGCGCGCGGACGTCGACAACAGCGACGTGAAGGCGCGCAAGGAGGACCTGCCCGGCGGGAAAGACGTCCGCTACACCTGGGAGGTGAAGAACCCGCAGCCGCTCGAGCTGGAGCCGATGATGCCCGACCCGAGCCGGGCGCTGCCGCAGCTGCACGTCTCCACGCTGCCCTCCTGGCAGTCCGTCGCCGACCTCTACTGGAAGCTCTCGAAGGACCGGATGGTCGCCAACGACGAGATCAAGCGCATCACGGCGGAGGTCACCCGGGGCAAGAGCGACCCCGAGCAGAAGGCGAAGGCGATCTTCTACTACGTCGAGGAGAAGACCCGCTACGTCGCCAAGGAGCTCGGCATCGGGGCGATCCAGCCCCGCCCCGCCGCGCTTACCTGCGAGAACCGCTACGGCGACTGCAAGGACATGACCACCCTGCTGGTCGCGATGCTGACCGAGGCGGGGGTGAAGGCGCACCCGGTCCTGCTGCGCGCGAACTCCAAGGCGCTGGTCCGCGAGGACCTCCCCGGCTTGAACGCCTTCAACCACGCCATCTGCCTGGCGGAGATCGGCGGCAAGAAGTTCTGGCTGGACGCGACCGCGGGCATCTGCCCCTGGGGCGAGATACCGGGCGGCGACCGCGGCTCGGACGCGTTCGTGATCCGCGACGGCAGGGGAGAGTTCGAGACGATCCCCAACTTCACGCCGGAGGAGAACCGGCAGTCCCTGACGGCGAAGATCGACCTGAACCCGGACGGCTCGGCGAAGGGCAAGCTCACCGTGACCGGCACGGGGGACGTCAACATGGCGCTCCGCGGCACGCTGGTCTACCTGCCGCCGGACAAGGTCAAGCCGGTCGTCGAGCGGATCGCGCAGGGGCTCGCGCCGAACGCCCGCGTCGTCGACTACACGCTCTCCGACTTCCGCGACAAGGACAAGCCGGTCACGATCGAGATGGACGTCGTCTTCCCCTCCTGGGCGAAGAAGTCCGGCGACCTGCTCGTCTTCAACGCGCGCCCCGAGCAGATCGGCGGCGGGGGTTCTACCCCGTTCGGCCCCGACACCATCCGCCGCACGCCCGTCACGCAGGAGAGCAGCGCGATGGGACAGTCCATCCTCGAAGTGAAACTGCCCGCCGGCTTCACCGTGCTGTCCGCGCCGAGCGAGGCGGACGTCCGGAGCGACCTGGGCCACTACGAGCGCAAGGTGTCCGTAAGCGACGACACGCTGAAGATCCTGATAAACGGGCGCGACTTTCGCGCGAGCGTTCCGCCCGGGCGCTACGGCGAGGTGCAAAGCTACTTCGACAAGTACCTGAAGGCGACCGAGGAGTCGGTCGTCGTAAAGAAGAAGTAGGGTAGTCCACGAAGTAGCGGCCACGGGCATCCCGCTCGTGATACAATCATACAGTTGTTTGCGGCCTCGGAGTCTCGATTCCGGGGCCGCTTTCGTGTCGTTCGGGTATCCTGAGTCTGTCGGGACGGCTCTTTACGGGGAGGGTAAGCAGTCATGGCGAAGGGCAGCGGGAAGTTCGAGCTGATCAGCAAGTACACGCCGAGCGGGGACCAGCCGAGGGCGATCGCCAGCCTCGTGGAAGGGCTGCAAAAGGGCGAGCGGATACAGACGCTGCTGGGCGCGACCGGCACCGGTAAGACCTTCAGCGTCGGGAACGTGATCGCGCAGGTGCAGCGGCCGACGCTCGTCATCGCGCACAACAAGACGCTGGCGGCGCAGCTCTGTTCCGAGTTCCGCGAGTTCTTCCCCAACAACGCCGTCGAGTACTTCGTCTCCTACTACGACTACTACCAGCCCGAGGCTTACATCCCGCAGACCGACACCTTCATCGAGAAGGACTCCTCGATAAACGAGGAGATCGACCGCCTGCGCCACTCGGCCACGCAGGCGGTGCTGGAGCGGCGCGACGTCATCATCGTGGCGTCCGTTTCCTGCATCTACGGCCTGGGGAGCCCCGAGCAGTACAAGGGGACTGTGGTCTGGTTCCACGTCGGCCGCGAGTACGACCGGGACGAGGTCCTGCGCCGCCTCGTCCACATGCAGTTCCAGCGCAACGACGTCGCGCTGACGCGCGGCACCTTCCGCGTGAAGGGCGACGTGCTGGAGGTCTGCCCCAAGGACGAGGAGATACTCTACCGCATCGACTTCGACTGGGACACCGTGCGCCGCATCAGCGTCATCGACCAGGTGACGGGCGAGGTGCTGGAGACGCGCGAGGAACTGAGCATCTTCCCGGCGTCGCACTTCGTGACGGACCCGGATAAGGTGGAAAGTATTCTCGCGGGCATAGAGGCCGAGATGCAGGAGCAGGTGAAGCGATTCCAGAGCGAGGGCAAGCTGCTGGAGGCGCAGCGCATCGAGCAGAGGACGCGCTTCGACCTGGAGATGATCCGCGAGGTCGGCTTCTGCTCCGGCATCGAGAACTACTCGCGCTGGTTCGACGGGCGCGCGCCGGGCACGCCGCCGAACACGCTCTTCGACTACTTCCCGGACGACATGCTGCTGGTGGTGGACGAGTCGCACCAGACCATACCGCAGCTCCACGCCATGTACGCGGGCGACAAGCGGCGCAAGGACACGCTGGTGGACTTCGGTTTCCGGCTGCCCTCGGCAAAGGACAACCGGCCGCTGCGCTTCGAGGAGTTCGAGCAGATCTTCAAGCAGTGCATCTTCATCTCGGCGACGCCGGGGCCGTACGAGCGCCAGCACAGCGCGCGCATCGCCGAGCAGATCATCCGCCCCACGGGCCTGATCGACCCGGAGATCATCATCCGGCCGACGAAGGGGCAAATCGACGACCTCATCGGCGAGATCAAGCGGCGGACGGACAGGGGCGAGCGTGTCCTGGTCACGACGCTGACCAAGAAGATGGCGGAGGACCTTACCGAGTACCTGGTGGAGATCGGGACGAAGGTGCAGTACCTGCACTCCGACGTCCACACGCTGGAACGCTCGGAGATCCTGCGCGACCTGCGCCTCGGCATCTACGACGTGGTCGTGGGCATCAACCTGTTGCGCGAGGGACTGGACCTGCCGGAGGTCTCCCTGGTCGCCATCCTCGACGCCGACAAGGAGGGGTTCCTGCGCTCCGAGACGTCGCTGATCCAGACCATAGGGCGCGCCGCGCGTAACGTAGGCGGGCAGGTCGTCATGTACGCCGACAACGTCACCGGCTCGATGCAGCGCGCCATCGACGAGACGAACCGCCGCCGCGAGAAGCAGGTCGCCTACAACACGGAACACGGCATCACGCCGCAGACGGTCATCAAGGCCGTGCGCGACGTGCTGGAGTCGAAGAAGGTCGCCGAGTCCAAGGCGTACTACAAGGTCGCCACGAACAAGGCCCCGGAGACGCTGCCGCTCGACCAGCTCATGCTCGCCCTCGCGGACATGGAGAAGGAGATGAAGCAGGCCGCCCGCAACCTCGACTTCGAGCACGCCGCGACGCTGCGCGACGAGATGGGCCGCCTCAAGAAGCTCCTCCCCATGGAAGTCAAGCGCGCCAAATAGGGCGAGGCCGGGGATCGGCGGGCGAAACCGGGGTACACTGGGAGTGCGCGAGCGCGACGGTCCGGGATGACCACCGCCCGCCGCGCCACGCCCGGCCGACCCCCTCCGCTGGAGAAAGCAGGTAACCCGTCATGGGCGACAAATCCCCCAAGTCCGTACAGAAGAGCGCGACGCAGAAGCAGGCGAAGAACGACCAGGAGAAGCGCAAGAAGAGCGACGCCGAGGCGGCGCGGTCCGCCGCCTCCGCCCCGAAGAAGTAGCGGCACCGCGCGCGTCTTCGCCCGCCTCCGACCAAGACGACGCCCCCGCCCTTCGTTACTGAAGGGCGGGGGCGTCGTCGCTTCGCCCCGTCAGTGCGGGAAGGACATGTACTGCTGGTAGCCGGTGAGCATCCCGAACACGCCCCAGAGCGTCGGGACGATATAGTCCCCCAGGATCAGCCCCAGGAAGAACGGAAGGGCGGCACGGTACGCCTTGATGCCGCCATACTGGAGGGTCAGCTTCTTCGCCAGCCAGGCCAGGAAGAAGGGGAACCACATGTACTCCATGCTGTTCGTGGTCGCCAGCGCGTAGCCGAGCGGGTGGAACGGCCACCAGGTGAACTGCTGCCGCAGCACCGACAGGCCGATCGCGAGCGCACTCCCGAATCCCGCGGCGATCAGGCCCACGGTGTCCTGGAGCGTCGGCGTGACCAGGAGCGTCGCGGCCGTGCGGAACGGGCCGGTCGCCCCGTTCGCCAGTGCGGGGCGGACCTTGGCCGTGGCCGCGCCGTACGTGTAGTAGATGTCGAGGTGGGCCCAGAACGCCAGCAGGATGCCGACCAGCGAGGCGAAGACGAGCGGGCCGAGAAACGTTCGCGGCGAGAACCCCGCCTGCCCGGCGATCTTTGCGCTTTGGACCTGCTGGGGCATCGGGTTGTCGCGCATGTCCGAGAGCCAGGAGCCGTAGCCGTGAAGCATGGTGATGTGCTTCGCGGAGAGGTGCGTGTTCCCGATCGAGTCGGCGGTGAAGGCCGCCGGACTCCAGGAGGGAGCCCACGCCCAGCCCGCGCCCGCCTCGCTCACGATGCGGGCCAGCGTGATGGAGAAGCAGAGGTAGACGAAGACGAAGATCGCCGACATGGCGGGCGAGAACCCCGCCGCGATCAGGAAGCCCACGAGAAACGCCAATCCGACCAGGCCGCCGATGACCGCCATCCGGTAGGACATCACCTCGTCACGGTCCCGCCCGGTCGGGTGCTGCATCTCCTGCCACGCCTGCGAGAGCGCCTTGCGCGCCATCCAGAGGGAGAAGACTGCGATGCCGATGAACGCGCCCACCGACTGCTCGCGGATGAACGGCGCGCGGTTGGCCGGGCCGCTGCCCCCGCCTTCGGAGAGGCCGAGCGCGTAACACGCCAGGATGGCGACCTTCGACATGAGGTACAGGAACCAGCAGGAGAACGAGACCTCGAGCGCGAGCAGGTAGCCGATTCCGATGGCGAAGGGGTAGAACGACAGGTACAGGGTGCCGATGGTGTTCCACGGCCGCACGGTCAGGAACGTGTGCAGGGCGTTCTGTCCCATGGACGGCTTCAGGGGCACGGTCGGGAACGACGGGTACAGGAAGTTGATGAAGTTCGCCGACTCCAGCAGGCCCGCGACCAGGAAGCCCGCCCACATGATCCGGTTCTTCCAGAAAGGAGTCGCGCCGCCGTTCTCGGTCATCTCCAGGGGCAGCAGCACCAGCGGGAAGGTCAGGCGCTCCTCCTCGACCCACTGACGCC
The DNA here is from genome assembly GCA_035539875.1 of Armatimonadaceae bacterium. Taxonomy (GTDB): domain Bacteria; phylum Armatimonadota; class Armatimonadia; order Armatimonadales; family Armatimonadaceae; genus CALEKU01. The sequence goes on along the minus strand of DATLHN010000208.1, from coordinate 2,681 downwards.
GCACCAGGGTCGTGGCGCACAGGAGGGTCCAGAAGATGGCGAAGATGAACCCCGTCCACGCCAGCACCGGCACCGCCCAGCCCTTGAGCACGACCGGGTCCCAGAGGGTGCTGTTGCCGCGGAAGAAGCCGTTGATGACGTCCGGGTCGCGCGGGGCGAGCCAGGCGGGGATGTGGGGGATCAGCAGCTCTTCCCAGCGGTTGCCGCCCGTCTTGAAGTAGAACGGGGCGGCCATCTGGTTGATGAGGATCTGGACGAAGCCGTAGCCCGCCGAGCAGGTGCCCAGACAGAGCATCGCGTACAGTGTGAGCAGCTCGTGCTGGTTGAGCGCGCTCCGGCGCGCGAACTTGAGGAACAGGCCGTTCAGCAGCACGAGCAGGGCGAGGACGACTACCGGACCCCGCAGGAGCGAGGTCTGGGTCCACAGGAGCGCCTGGACGACGACGTAGGCGTAGGTGCCGAAGTACGCGTTCAGGACCAGCAGCAACGTCCCCAGACCGTAGACGACGCCTTTTCGCATGCCGACGCGCGATCCGTCTGCCGCCGCATCCGGCGCGATCGGGGTCGCGCCGCGGCCCGTCGCGCCGTCGTGAAGGGCGTCACCGGGCGTGGAGAAAGTTGCCAAGAGGGTCTGCTTCCTTGCGGGATGGGTAGGCCGGTCGACGGCCCACGCCTATTATACATGGCATGCCAGGTTTACAAGGGAGCAGGTTAAGCGGTTCAATCATTCGCCGTTGACGGGGCAGCAGGGAAGCGCGATAATGCAGATATGCGCGCCGACCCTGCGACGGTCACGGAACCGGGATCGGGAACTGACCCGCCGCGCGTCGTCGTTTGCGGACTGGGCCGGTTCGGGCTGCGCCTGGTCGAATGCCTGCGGCAGCACGGCGCTTCCGTCACGGTCATCACCGACGCGGGGACGCGGGAGGACCGTCGCGATCGCGCCGTCGAGGTCGGCGCGGACGTCGTACTGGGAGATTTCCGCTTCAAAAAGACGCGCGAACGGGCGCGGGTCGAGAGCGCCCGCGCGATCGTCCTCGCGTCCTCGTCCGACGAGGCCAATCTGGAGACCGCGCTGGACGTGCGCGGGGAGTCGCCCGGCTGCCGCGTCGTGATGCGCGTCGACGCAGCCCGGTTCGCGCGGCGCCTCCGCTCGGACTTCGGCATCGATACAGTCCTGTCGCCCGCCTCCGTCGCGGCACGGGACTTTTCCCGCGCGGCCGTCGAACCCTCGCGCCGCGCCGCGCCGTCGGAGACCGGCGTGGGCGCCGTGCCGCCCCATGTCCACCCCCGGACCAGACGAGTGTCGCCGACCCGCCTCCTGCTGAACCGCCACGACCCTCACCGCCCGCTGCTGTTCGCCGCGTTCGCTCTCCTCGGCCTGATCGCGGTCGCGGTCGTCGTGTTCCGCGGGGTCATGGGCCTCTCCTGGGTGGACGCGGCGTACTTCACCGGGACTATCGTCACCACCGTGGGCTTCGGCGACTTCCACCTCACGGGCCAGCCCGGCTGGCTGAAGCTCTTCGGCGTCCTCCTGATGTTCTCGGGCGTCATCATGGTCGCCATGATGACGTCGCTGCTGACCAACTTCCTGCTGTCGGGTCAGCTGAGGCGGCTGAGGGCGGAGAACGCGGCCATGCGGATGCGCGACCACGTCATCCTCTGCGGGCTGGGCACGGTCGGCGACGAGATCGCGCGTGACCTTCGTACGCGGGGCGTGCCCGTGGTGGCGGTGGACATCGACTCCGACGCCGTCGCGCAGCGCGCGCTTCCCGCCGGGCTGCCGTGCCTCGTCGGCAACGCCGCGCAGGACGACGTCCTCCTGAAGGCCGGGCTACGTCACGCCCGCGCCCTCGTCGCCGCCGCGGGCGAGGACGCCCGTAACCTGGAAATCGGCATGACCGCTCAGTCCCTGGTCACCGAACTTCGCCCCGACCGGCCGCTTCAGATCGTCCTGCGGTGTTTCGACGCGGAGTTGGCGCGCCGCGTCCACGCCCAGTCCTGCGAGTACCGCCTCCTCTCCGTCGTCGAGATCGCCGCGCCCGTCTTCGCCCGGGCCGCCCTCCTGGAAGCCGAAGACGGTCGGCTTCCGTCGCCGCTTTCCTGACTCCCGCGCGTGGGTGATTCCGGAGTTCCGCGCCGCCCTTCGTCGGGACTTTACGATCCGCCGTCGGAACTACGAGATATCATGCCGGAAACGCGTTTCCGGCCGCCACCTTCTTCGCAAATAAGGAGAGACATCCCCGTGCGTCGCGGTTGAACCGACCGGTCAACCCGAGGCACTCGAGCGATAACGCGAAGGAGTGAAAGAGTTACGAATGAAGAAGCACAGAACCATGCCGGGGGCGCTTACCGCGGCGCTTGCCCTCGGCGTCCTGCTGACAGCCGGGTGTTCCCCTCCCGACGACGCGAACAACAATGGCTGCTACGACGCCGGGAACAACGCCGCCATGACCGCCGCCAGTCGCCCCGCCCGCCGTATCAGCCGTGCCGGGGCTCGGGCTGGCGGCGGCGCTGGCTCCCCCGGCGCGACGGCCGGTGGGGACGTCGCGGGCGCGTCGGCGCCCACGTCGTCACACCCGTCGGACGCCGCGATCCCGCAGGCGGGCACCCGTCCGCCGCAGACCCGGTAGACGACACCGGCGACGCCTCGGCAGTGACGCGTCGTTGAACGCTCCGCG
>DATLHN010000207.1:0-2168 GCA_035539875.1 Armatimonadaceae bacterium | reverse complement strand
CGGCTTCTTCGTCGGCAGCGTGCTGCTGTTCGTCGCGATCGCGGTAGGCTTCTCGGCGATCCTGATGACCGCGCGCACGGCGGGGAGCGCGGCCCTCCAGTCCGCCCTTATCGAGCGGACGACCCTCTTCCTGTTTCTCTTCCTGCTCGCGAGCGGCGTGCCGTTCGTCTCCGGCGTGCTCCTCGCCCCGGGCGACCTGCCCCTCCTCGCCGCCGCCCCGGTCCGCCCCGTCCTGATCGTCTTCGGCCGCCTCGTCGACGCCGTCGCGGCGGCGTCCGGCCAGTTCGTCGTCATCGGCGTCCCGCTGCTCGTCGCCGCGGCGTGGGTGTCGGGACTCGGCGCGGCGGGTTGGCTCGCGTTCCTCGTCCTGCTCGCCCTGTTCCTCGTCCTGCCCGCGGTCGGCGTCGCCGCGCTCCTGCTCCTGCTCGCCCGCGCCGTCGGAGTGCGCCGCGTGAAGGTGGCGGTCGCGATCACCAGCGCGGTGCTCGCCCTCGTGATGTGCCTGGTGACGGTGGCCGAGTTTTCCCAGCAGGCGAGCCAGGCGTCCCGGACGGGCGGAAACGCCGTCACCCGCTTCGGCATCCAGGTCCGGCTCGACAACCTCCCGCCGCCCGCGCCGAAGTGGCTGCCCTCGACCTGGGTGTCCGACGCGCTCGCCGCTTTGCGGGCGCGGGACGCGGCCGCGGCGGCCCGACCCTTCGTACTGCTCCTCTGGGCGACGCTAGCGCTGGGCGCGCTCTGCGTCGCCGTCGGCGGGCCGGTGCTCGTGGGTGAGTCTTTACTGGAGGGCGATTCCGGCGGGCGCAAGGGCGACGACGGCGGCAGTCCCGGCGCGTTCGACCGCCTGCTCGTACTGCTGCCGCTCGCGCCGCCCGTGCGCGCCCTGCTCGCCAAGGACGCCCGCTACGTGGTGCGAGACCTCGTACTACTGTCGCAAGTCGGCATCCCGGTCATCCTGTACTTCGTCCCGTTCGTCATCGCCGGGCAGGTGGCGGGCGGCGTCGACGCGCGCCAGGATCTGCTGTTCCTCGCCCTCGGCGTCGTGGCGACCATCGCGTACATGGAGGCGAGCATCCTCGGTCTGTCGTCCATCGGGTTGGAAGGGAGGGCGTTCTGGCTCGTCCTCGCCGCCCCCGTGACGAGCGGCGAGTTGGTGCGGGCGAAGTTCCTCTCCGCCCTGCTGCCCACCTTCCTGCTCTGCGCGCCGCTGCTCCTCGTCGCCTGCCTCTGGTTCGGCGCGACCCCGGTTCAGACGCTCCTCTCCCTCGGCGTCCTCTTCTGCGCCAGCGCCGCGCTCTGCGGGCTGGGAGTCGGCATCGCGGGCCTTTTCCCGCGCTTCGTCTACGAGAACCCGGCGCACCGGGCGAGCCTGATGGCGCTGGTCTGGGGCTTCGTCGGCGCGACCGCGTACGTCATCCTCTCCGGCCTGCTGGTCGGCGGGGGGGCGTACCTGTCGTTCCAGTGGCGGGAGATGAGTCGCATCATCCTCGCCGTCGCGGGCGGCGCCTTCCTGCTGCTCTCAGTGGCGACAGCCGCGCTCCCGCTCGCCGCCGCCCGCGCCCGCCTCGACGGCTTCGCGTGGGAGGAGAATTAGCGGTAGGGGCCACTACCGTCTCCGTCGAAAGGATGATCATTGACGACTCGTGCGCGAACGACAGGAACTCATGAGCAAACCTTCGACCTCGCTGACGCTGGCCTCGCTGCTGACGGCCGCCAGCGCCGCCGCCGCGATCGCGGCATCTCCGGCCAGGGTGAACGCAATGCCGCAGGGACAGGCCGCCACCGCCTCAGCCGCCGCCGATGGACTCGACCCCGCGCGTGTGCGGGCCATCGCCGCCCTGTTGCCGGAGAAGCCCGCCGGGCCGGGACGGCCCATCTCTGACCGAGCCTTCTGGGAGGGTGGCCGGGACGCGTACGCGAACGCCGTCACCCGCGCCGAGGGTCTGCTGAAGCAACCGCTCCCCGCGCAGCCGGACGACCTGTACCTGGAGTACTCCCGCAACGGCAACCGGACCCGGTGGCAGGGCGTCGCGAACAACCGCCGCGGCCGCGTCACCGCGCTCGTGCTGGCGGAGTGCGCGGAGAACAAGGGCCGGTTCCTTCCTGCCGTCGAGGAACTCGTCGCCGCGCTCTGCGCCGAGAAGACCTGGGTGATGCCCGCGCACGAC
>DATLHN010000206.1:0-5330 GCA_035539875.1 Armatimonadaceae bacterium | reverse complement strand
CTCCAGGTGGTCCACTACCGGTACAACTCGTTCGACATCAGCCCGCTCGTGACCAGCGTCGGCCCGGACCGCATCTCCGAGGGGCCGACCGCCACCTACCTGCCGCGCTACTCGCGCCTCTGGACGCCGACCCTACCTGCTGGCGCGGACCCGACCGACCCGACGTTCACGGGGCCGCTGGGGGTGACGCCGGAGGAGTACGCGGCGCAGCTTTTCTGGAAGAACCCCGGCGACGACAGCTACGTCACGATGACGACCGCGCACGTGCCCAAGGGCAAGGTGCTGGTGCTCTACCTGAGCGGCACCGCGAAGGTCTGGGACGCCCGCCTGCTCGCGGACAAGGTCCCCGGCACCGCGGGCCGCGACTTCGACACCTTTAAAATCTCCCAGCTCAAGCCGTAACGCAGCGCGCCCGCCGGTGACCATTCCGTCTTCCGGCGGGCGCGCTGTCGGATGCTCCACAGGGGTGCGCAGGCTTGCCTGCAACGGAACAATCCCCGCACCCGCCCCGTCCTACATCCGGACAGCCAGCGCAGGCCGCGCTCCCGGCCGCGAATCGCTAAAGACCGAGTTTAACGACCGAGACAGACCGACTGACGAACATGACCAATCCGAGCTTACCGACGTCCGACAGGGTCTTCGATGCCATGGGCACTGCTCCGCGCAGTCGCGGGCGGCAGCGGAAGCGGCACGGGCGCAACTTCACCGCCACCTCGCTCGTCGAGGTGCTGGTCGTCCTGGTCGTCCTGCTGATCGGCATCTTCGCGGTCATCCGCATCTTCCCGGTCGGCTTCGGCCAGCTCCAGCAGAGCGAGCGCCGCCTCCGGGCGGACCGCCTCGCCCGCAACTACCAGGACCAGATCCTCGGGGACGCGGCGAACCTGCCGGAGTCGATCACCTTCTCGGTCTGGGACACCGGCACCAACGTCCTGAACACGGTGACCGACCAGGACCCGGACGACCTCGGGTTCTACGGCGGCCTGACCAACCCGTACTTCTCCGACGTGAACAAGTTCCGGTTCGTGCGCAACGAACCGGTGAAGATCCCGCTCCCGTCTACGACGACGGGCGCGTACGGCGGGGGGACCGGCTCGGTCTACACGCTCAAGTTCGGCCCGGTCTACATGATCCGGCAGGTCGGCGACCCGGCGGCGGCCCCGGCGTCCGCCGCGGACCTCCAGGTTTTCAACTCCTACCTGCGCATCACCGGCCAGCCGCTGGTGGGTGTCCGCGCCAGGGGCGGTTTCCCGCAGGCGACGACGCGGCTGCGCGGCCCGCACACGTACCTCATCGATTACGGCGACGACAACGACGCGCCGATGATCCTGTTCCCGCAGGTCGGCAAGACCGTTACCTACGACGTCTCCTACTCGTACGAGGATACGACCGGGGCGGCACCCGCTACGGCGACGGTGATCCCGGTCGCCACTCAGGTGACGGTGACCCCGGCGCAGGCGGGCGTGTGGCAGGCCATGCCCGGCTTCACCGGCGGAACCGGGGACACGGTCCAGGAGGGGAGCGACAAGGTCTCGCGCCAGTTCGAGCGGCTGCCGGTCGCCGCGTCCTGGTCCGCGAACGACCCGTACGAGTACAAACTGCTCTCGGCCAACGTCTCCGACGTCGCGAACTTCGGGGTCGTCGCCTTCAACCCGGCGGGCGCGAACTACTCGGAGCGCACGCCCTACGGACAGCGGGCCTTCACCGCGCTGGTCTCCTACGCGGTGCTCGACTGGCACATCCTGCGCGACGACCGCGAGGTTCCGTCGGCGGAGACGGTCGTCGCCTCCACCTCCGGGACGGTCGGCGTGGCGACCGTACGCACGACGCTGCCGAACATCAGGCCGAAGAACGACGAGTCGGCGGACGGCACGATCTACCAGGGGCTGTACGGGGAGACGACCGACACCGACATCCAGGTCTTCAACCTGGAGGACCCGACGGGCATTCCGCTCCGGGGCGGCGACTACGTGACGCCGCTGGACGACACCAACTTCGACTACTGGGTGCGGCGCGAGGGGCGCACGGGCACGTACCAGACCGGTATCATCTACCTGAATATGAACCGTCTGCGGCCCGGCACGCCGCTGCGCATCCTCTACAAGGCGCAGGGCGACTGGGCGGTGTCGATCCAGAAGGCCGCCGCGAACTACACCTATTCGGGCGCTCTCCGACCGACGGTCAACGACGCCGCCTCGTTCGGGGTGGACGCCAACCGGCTCTACTTCCACCGCACGGAGCTGAACAAGGCCGCGGTGGCGACGATTGAGTACGACATCGACTTCGGGTCGGGCCGGGGCGTCGAGTCCCGGCGGCTGGCGGCCCGGCAGTTCACCATCGGCAACGCCGAGGGGGCGCACGCCTGGGCGGACATGACCCAGATCGCGCCCGAGATCACCGGCGGCAACGTCGTCGCCTGGCGCATCTTCGGCCCGGTCCAGGGCGTCTCGGTGAAGACCCGCGTCATCTGGAAGGACAACCAGACGTTCCGCAACCCGTGGCGGGTGCAGGACCTGGAGTCGATCATCACGCAGGCCCCGCCGACGCTGTAGTCGGGGCGGGCGACCTGCGCTGGGCAGTTCACTCGGCATCGGAAACAACGGACACGAACCGGAATATGACGAACCTGAACGCAACGCGAGCGGCGGCGAGCCGCGGATATGGGCTGTGGGGGAGCGGCGCTCCGGCGGCGGCGCTGGCGCGCCGGCGGCGACAGGAGCGACGGGCGTACACGCTCGTGGAGCTGCTGGTGGTCATCGCCATCTCCAGCATCATCATGTTCCTGCTCTTCGGCCCGATCATCCAGTCGTTTAACTTCACGCGGCGGGCGCGCGCCATCTCCCAGGCGCAGGACGCCGCCCGGTTCGGCATCAACCGCCTGGTGCAGGAGATAGCCTCCGCCTCCTACATCTATGACAACGGCGGCGTCAAGGTATCGCTCCCGATGGAAGGCCCGGCGGGCCGGAACGACTTCGGGTTCGTGGCGTACAATCCGGCGTTTGTGGCGACGAACCCGGTGACCTGGCCGCAGGTCTCCTACGCGCGCATCGATCTGGTGCCTTCGGGCACCCGCGACCCGGGCGGCGTCATCGACCCGACCACCGGAGTCTCCGTGCAGGGCGTCGAGGTTCGGCCCCTGACGCGCGGTCGGCGCGTGGTGCGCTACTTCGTCGCCTTGCGGGACGCGCACAACGACGACGGGTCGCAGCGGTTCTACGAGAACGTCTACGAGTTCCGCCGCGACGACAACGACTTCAACCCGCTGGTCGTCTTCCGCGCCGAATACGATCCCGTAGACCCCAAGCTGTTCAACCTGGCGAACTACACCAGCGCGAACGTCAACAGCGGCGGCTTCAACGACCCGAACTTCTTTTACAACACGGCCGTCGCGCCGAACGGCCAGACGTATGGGGCGAACTGGCAGGCGATCTCGCGGCCGATCGTGAACTCGCAGAACCTGGACCTGACGATCTGGAACCGGGACGGGCAGCGGCGAGTGAACCCCACCGACCCGTTCAAGGTCGCGATCTCGTTCTCGCCGTCCGCGGTGGTCGGCGACACCGGGACGCCCGGGTTCCTGAGCAACGAGGGCGCGGAGCAGCCGTTCGCGATACCCACGCTCTACAGCGCGAAGTACAACCTGTGGACCTACCCCTACCGGATCACGTTCCTGCGCGGCGCGACGACGAGCGCCACCGGGAGCGAGGCCCGCGTCGGCGAACTGACCATCGAGGTCACGAGCGCGACCGGCTCGCCGACCCTGAACGTACTGCGGGCCACCGGATCGCTGGCGATCCCCTCGGGCGGGAACCTGTACACGTCGTACAGCCCGACCACGGGCAAGATATTCGTCAAGACGCCGAACCTGGCGTTCATTCTGGACCCGGCCCGCGGGCGCATCGAGGCGGGACTGCCGCCCATCCAGGGCGACCCGACGAACGGCACGCCGTACATCTACCCGGCGACGGGCGGGGCCGCCGTCGCCATGGTGCCGGGTGGCGACCCGCTGGCGAACCTGGGCGACCTGGCGCTGACCCGCTTCCGGGTGAACACCCGCGACCCGCAGGCGGGCGTCTCGCAGCCGACGAACCAGGGGAGGCTCGCCGTCGACCTGTTCCAGCCTAATTACGTCCAGGCGGCTAACCCGACGGTAGGCGTCGATGGGCAGGGCAACGGGACACTGGCCTCGCCGATGGGGGTCTTCGGCCTCGGGACGCCTCGCCGCGGCATCCTGGTGGCGGTCGGCACCGAGACGGTCCAGGGACCGGACAACAACGAGGGGTCGAACGCACTGACGCCCTACTTCCGCACCCCGGCGCTCGACCCCATCGAGCAGAAGGTCGGCGTCCTCGAGCCGCAGGGCGCGCCGCTGGCGTCCCAGCACTACCAGCAGCCGATCCCGGCGCGCACGCTGCGCTACCGGTTCGACTACGACCTGCTGCCCGACCAGCCGGGCGACCCGCAGGCGGCCTTCCTCCAGTTCGACGTGGCGGGGCAGGAGGCGATTGGGCTTCTGGCGCGGCGCACGGACGAGCCGTTCCCGACGAGCCGCATCCCGGAGAAGTTCCTGGAGGCGTCGTACCTGTGGCAGAACAACTACGCCCGCGACCCGGCGAGCAACCTGCCGCTGGACGCCCGGGGGAACGCGATCCTGATGGGGTCGACGGCGCGGCCCGAGCCGGACGCGGTGAAGCTGGACTACGCCACCCGGCTGCTGTTCAACATTTCGTTCGGAGCGCGCGTGTACGACGTCTCGTCGGCGCAGCCGTACTCCATTACGATCAGTGACAAGGTTCAGGTCAACAATGTGGGCCGCTAACCCGGACAACCCGAGGAGCCATCCGACCGTGGATAAAGGCGCAAATGCCGTGATCGAAGACGAAACGACGCCCGTTATCGTCGCCCGCTTGCGGGCGAACCGGCGGCGCAGGCTGGAAGGCCAGTCGCTCGTCGTCGCGATCATCGTCCTGTTCCTGCTGCTGTTCCTGGGCGGCCTGTTCATCGCCCTGATCGCCAACAACCTGCGCAACACCCGGCGCGGCACGCAGGTTTCGGCGGCGGACAAGTTCGCCGAGGCGGGCATCCGCTACCTCGACCAGCAGCTCATGACCTCGGGCGAGGGCGCCGACTGGCGGCCCTCGCCGTCGGGCATCTTCGACCCGGGCGACCTGCAGGACGTGGACGGCGACGCGATCCCCGACCCGGTGGCGGTGGATGTCAACGGCAACGGCGTCACGAACGTCCAGGCGAGCCAGCGCGACCCGGACTTCTTCTGGACCCAGCTTCCCCGCTCGGCGACCGGCGTCGGCGGCTTCACCCGCCTGAACTTCGGC
>DATLHN010000205.1:0-3011 GCA_035539875.1 Armatimonadaceae bacterium | reverse complement strand
GAAAAAGACGTGGTCAAGGCGATCCGCTCCTACGAGGCGGCCCTGGACCGAGATTCGGGATACATCAAGGCCTGGGTGGCGCTGGCGATCGCCTACATCAGCGACAACACCCCCGACAGCCTGGAGCGGGCGGAAGGCGTGCTGAACTACCTGACGGGGATCGAGCCGAACGACTGGTTCACCCGCGAGGCCAGCAGCATCATCTACCAGAACCTGGCGTACCTGTACGTCCACCGGTACCGCCAGTCCGGCGACCGGACGGCGCTGAGCCAGGCCGACGCGAACTACGCCGTCGCGGACGGCCGCAGCGGGGAGCACCCCCGGATCGAGTTCCTCTGCCCGTGGGCGTTCGTGAAGATGGAGATGGGACAGGAGTTCGCGGCCCGCGCGCTCTGGGACCGGGCCAGACAGTGGGCGAAGCAGACCGGGGCGGAACACCTGCTCGCCGAGTACGCCGCCAAGTACGCGCCACTGCGCACGCTCTGACAGGTTTCTGAACAATAGTGACGTTTTCGCAGTCTAAATAGATATCTATCAAGCATCCGACGGACAAGAGATAACGACGACCATGAACATGAAAAACGCGATCAAGAAGACGGTCCTGGGCCTTGCGATCCTCGCCACCCTTTCGGCGGTTCTCTTCGGCTCCAGCCCGGCGCAGGCGGACCTGACCGGCCCCAAGCCTCCGAAGAACACCTCGCGCCGGTAAGCCCCAACCCGGACTGCGCGCACAGCCGCCGCAGTACGAGACGGGACGAGTACGAAAGGAGAAGTGGCATGGAACTGGACCGCCCGAAGTCGCCGGATGCCATCACACGCCAATCCCTGACGGGACTGCGGGACTTCATCAAGGGTCGCGACATCACGGACGCACCGGCCGCCGCGCCGGTAGCCACCGCGGCGGCCGTCGCCCCGGCGCAGCCCGCCAGCGCGGCGCAGCGCACGCGGCGCGAGAGCAACGCCGAGCTTCTGCACATCATCCGCACCTCGACCTCCGAGCGCGAGCGCAACCGGGCCGCGGAGACGCTGCGGCGGCAGGTCAAGTCGCTCTGCGCTGCCGCGATCGACCGGTACACCAGCGCGCTGACCGCCCAGGAGGCCGAGGACCTGACCCAGGAAGTCGTCATCCGCCTGCTGACCAGCGCGGCGGGGACCGAGCGCGACGGCCAGGTGGTCGAGCCGACCCCGGCCTACATCCAGCGCATCGCGGTCAACCTGCTGATCGACCAGAAGCGGTTCCTCAACCGGCGCGGCCTGTCGCGCCCGGGCATCTCGGTGGACGACACCGAGGCGGCGGTCAGCCTTCCGGACCCGCGCGTCTCGGTAGAGGCCGACGTGGTCGGCAAGTTCTACCGCCGCGACCTCAAGGAGGCGCTGAAGAACACGCTCTCGCCCGTCGAGGCGCGCGTCCTCTGGATGCGCTCGGACGGCGCGTCCCACGGCGAGATCGCCGAGGCGCTGGGCATCAAAGAGGCGAACGCCCGCAAGCACCACGAGCGCGGCCTGAAGCGGCTGAAGAAGGCCGCCGAGGCGGGCCTCTTCCCGGCCGCCGCGTAGAAGCACCGGTTGCGACGGATACGGACGGCGCGGGCGCTGAATGCGCCCGCGCCGTCCTCGTTTTGCGGGTACGCCGGTACGGTAGACTGCGCTCATGAGCGCTTCCGATCCCGTCGTCATCGTCCCCTACCGCGAGGAGTGGCCGCGCGAGTTTCGCGCCCTCGCGACGGAGATGCGCCGCGCACTGCCCGCGGACGTCACGTCGCGCTTCGACCACATCGGCTCGACCGCGGTGCCGGGCCTTGCCGCCAAGGACACCCTCGACGTCCAGATCACGGTGCCCGGCTTCGGCCCGGACGTCCTCCGCGCCCTGGAGTGTCTCGCCCCGCTCGGCTTCACCCTGGCGGACGGGATTCAGGCGGACCACGTGCCCCCGGGGTGGGAGGGTGCCGCCGAGGAGTGGGAGAAGCGCTACCTGCGCCGCCGCGGCCCGGAGCGCGCGGTGAACACGCACGTCCGTGTAGCGGGCCGCGCGAACTGGCGCTACGCGCTCCTCTTCCGCGACTACCTGCGCGCCCACCCCGACGCCGCCGCGGGTTATGCGGAGTTGAAGCGCCGCCTCTCCGCGTACACCGGGTCGGACCGGGACGCGTACGTGGAGATCAAGGACCCGGTCTGCGACATCCTGATGTCCGCCGCGGAAGCGTGGGCCGCCCGCGTCGACTGGCAGGTCGGGCCGCCCGACGCCTGACGCCGCCGCGCTACAATAGGCGCATGCAACTTTCCCTCGACGTGCCCGAGCGTTTTTCCGCCGACGTGCTGGTCGCGGGCGGCGGCCCCACCGGGGCCGCGGCGGCGCTTTCGGCGGCGCGGGCGGGTGCCCGGGTCCTACTGGTGGAGCGGATGGGTTTCCTCGGCGGTACGGCGACGGCGGCGCAGGTGCCCGCGTTCGCCCCCTTCTCCGACCGGACGCGCGCCATCGTCCGCGGCATCGGCTGGGAGGTCATGACCGAGATGCAGCGCCGCCTCGGGCGTCCCCTGCCCGACCCCGAGGGTTACGACCCGAAGCAGGAGCGGCGCATGGACTGGGTGCCCATCGCCCCCGAGACGCTGAAGTGCGTCTACGACGACCTGTGTGAGGCGGCGGGCGTTGAAGTCCTGTACCACACTTTCGTCCCCGAGGTGGTACGCGAAGGCGGACGCGTGGCGGGCGTCCTCCTCGCCAACAAGGACGGCCTGGGCGTCGCCCGCGCCGATGTCTTCGTGGACGCGACCGGCGACGCGGACCTGGCGGCGCGCGCGCGCTGCCCGTTCGAGCAGGGTGACGAGACGGGCGCGACCCAGGGGATGACGCTCTGCTTCACGGTGGCGGGCGGCAGCCGCGAACAGTACCTCGGCTACGTCTACCGGACCGGGGACGGCTACCTCGCCCGGCTGGTCGCCGAGGCGCGCGAGGCGGGCGACTACGACCTGCCCGACGCTTCCCTGGTGGGCCTGTCCTTCAAGAACGAGAC
>DATLHN010000204.1:0-6050 GCA_035539875.1 Armatimonadaceae bacterium | reverse complement strand
GTTCTCCGCGAGGTGCCGCATCCGGTACGCGTCCCTGCGCGCGAAGAGCCCGACCGGCGCGGCGCGCATCGCCGCGCCGTTCCCGAACGAGCCCTGCCCCCGGAAGAGCTTGCCCGCGGGTTCGTCCCACGGCGCGCCCCGGCGGAACTCCACCATCAGCAGCGCCGCGCCCGGCCCGTAGCCCCGGTGCGGCTCGAAGTTCTCGGAGAACCGGCGGGCCAGGTCCGCGCCGTCGAAACCTCCGCAGGCGATCAGCGACTCGGCGAGGCCGATCGTCATCTGGGTGTCGTCGGTGTACCGGGCCGCGCCCGGCGGCAGTTCGGCCCCGGCGATCAGGCCGAGAACGGCACGGCGCAGTTCCGCCTCGGGCGCGGGCAGCGTCTCGATCTCGCCGAGGAGTTCGGCGATGCGGTCGCAGTCCACCCCCTCGACGGGCGCGCCGAGGGCGTCGCCGACCATCGCCCCGAGGAGCGCGCCACGGAACCGGTCGCGCAGGCGGTCGTCACTCATCTCTGTCTGCTTCCTCCCCTGCCCCATTCTACGAGCGGCTTTACGCGACTACCAGCGACACCTTTTTCTCCGACAGGCCGATGCGCGCGACCGCGCCACCGGAGAAGGTGAGGTAGTCGGACTCCACGCCGTCGCTGAAGATGACGCCGTCGGCGGGCATCTGCGAGACGACCTCCAGACACACGCCGGGGCCGATGCACCCGTGCGCCAGGCCCGCCCCGGTGGTCCGGCTTGCCCACGGCTCCCGCACGGAGAAGACGAGTTCGTCCGCCTCCGGGTCGAACCGGCGGGCGTCGGGCACGAGCAGGTCGCCGGGGTCGCCCCCGAGCGCGGCGACCAGCCCCGCCGCCCCGGCCACCACCGAGCGCAGCCAGCCGGTGGAACCAGTCCCCGTGGAAACGATGACGCCGCTGGACGACTGCTCCTCCGACACGTCCCCGAAGCGCAGGCGGTAGCGTGCCGAGGCGTGCGTCCGACGCCCGACGAAGAGGTCGTTGACCGCCAGCAGCGTCTGCCCGTCGGCGAGGCGCGCCTCCGCCATCGTCAGGCGGCGCACGGCGGCCACCCCGGCGAGGACGCGCGCGAGCGCGTCCCCGGTCTGCTCCGGCCGGAACGGCAGCAGGACGCCCTCGACGCGCGCCGGGTCCGGGTTCACGGCGACGACGGGCTGGCCGCTCAGGTACTTGGCGGCGTTAACGACCAGCCCGTCGGGGCCGAGCACCAACACCACGTCGCGCTCCCCAAACGTGAACTGCGGCAGGAACGCGCTGTCCACGTACTGCGCCCGCACGGTCCGAGGCAGGGCGGCCCGGACCCGCTCCATCGCTCGCCGGTAAGCCGCGTCGGCGCTCTCGTACTCGTCGTAGGAGGGCGCGACCGCCGCGTCCGCGACGCGCGCCGCCTCCTGCTTCAGGTAGAACCGCGCCTGCGCCTTCGTCCCGAGCCGCTCGGACAGTTCCTCGAGGGCGGTCTGCCGCGTGACGACGATGACCTTCTCGTAGAGGGACACGGGCTGCTACTCCCTCCCGTTCATCAGCGAAGCGAGTATCTCCGACGTGATGGTGAGGTTCCCGACCTTGTCGGCGTTCTGGCCCATGTCGCGCAGGGCGAGCGCGAGCGTGGAGCGCGGGTCCACGGTGCGGTACTGCTCCAGTTCCATCGCCAGGGCGCGCGAGCGGTAGGCCGCCTCCGCCTCCAGCGCCTGCCCCCGGAACTCCGCCTCCTGGCGCGCGTTCCCGCCCTCCAGGGCGATGAACTGCTGGCGCTGCTCCTCCAGCGCGATATCGGTCGCCAGTTCGTTCTCCTTGATGCGGCGCTCCTCCTCGACGGCGGCGGCGCGGCGGGCGTAGATCGCCTCGTCGGCGTTACGCAGCAGGGTCTCGCGGTACTCGGCCTCCAGCGCCTTGGCGACCTCGGGCGTCGGCTTGGCCGACAGGAAGTAGACGCTCAGCAGTTCGACGCCCATCGGCTCAAGGAGCCCCTGCGCGCGGACCCGGGTCAGCACCGCCCCGGCCATTGTCTCGCTCTCGCGCAGCGTCTCCTCCAGGGAGCGGGCCAGCACCTCGCGGCGCGTCTCCATCTGGAGGATGTTGGTGATGCGTTGCGCCAGCTTGTCCGGGTCGTCGGTAAGGTACTTCCGGCGGCGCGGGTCGATCGTGAAGTTGAGGATTGCCGCGGCCTGCCGGGGGTTGGCGATGCGGTAGGTGAACTGCCCCTGGACGGCGACCGACTGGAAGTTGCCGGTCTGCTCGTGGAAGATGAACCCGACGTCGGCGCTGCTGGTGGGCACCGACACGATGCTGGTGCTGGGCCGCAGGTAGACGAAGCTGATCGCCTGCCCCTCCTGCGCCACCCGCCCGCCGGAGTAGCGGATGACGTACTCGGTGGGCTGCCCCTTGAAGTACCCGAGGATTCCGAACATGGCCGTCTTGCTCCCTCCCGCTTCTTAGTGTTTATATTACAATATTATCCGTCTGAATGCTTATTGTCAATCGGACGTTTACACTGTAAACGCGGACGCGGGTGGGCGGTTACGGTCGGTGCTTTTCCGGGCGACCGGATAGAATGCAGGCATGCGGATTCGGCCCTGTATCGACCTGCGCGGGGGGAAGGTGGTCCAGATCGTCGGCGGCACGCTTCGGGACGCCGGAAGCGACGGCGACAGCGGAAGTGGCGACACCGCCGTGGTGAACTTCGCGACCGAGCGCCCCGCCGCGGCGTACGCGCGCCGCTACCGGCGGGACGGACTGCCTGGAGGGCACGTCATCGCCCTCGGCCCCGGCAACGAGGAGGCTGCCCTGTCTGCGCTGCGCGCGTTCCCGGGCGGGATGCACTTCGGGGGCGGGGTCACTCCCGAGAACGCCCGCGCCTACCTGGACGCGGGCGCGAGCCACGTCATCGTCACCTCGTACGTGATGCGCGAGGGTCGGGTGGACGCGGACCGTCTCGCGCGGATGACGCGGAGCGTAGGCCCGTCGCGCCTCGTGCTCGACCTGAGCTGTCGCAGGCGCGAGGACGGCCAGTACTACGTCGTGACGGACCGCTGGCAGAGGTTCACCGACGTGCCCGTGGACGCGGCCACGCTGGACCGGCTAGCCGCCCACTGCGACGAGTTCCTGGTGCACGCGGCGGACGTGGAGGGCAAGCGGCAGGGCGTGGACCTCGCGCTGGTCCGCCTCCTCGCCGACGGCTCGCCCATCCCGATCACCTACGCGGGCGGCGTCCGCTCCCTGGAAGACGTGGAGGCGGTGCGGGAGCAGGGCGCGGGCCGTGTGGACCTGACAGTCGGGAGCGCGCTGAGCCTCTTCGGTGGCAGCCTGCCCTACCGCGACCTGGTAGGCTGGCAGCGCCGACTGACTCGCGGCGGCTGAAACCGCCGGGTTAGTGGCGCGTCGTCAGTGGCTTCCGGCAGTCGCCAGTTCCCGGCCGACGGCCGCGACTTCCGGCTCCCCGATCTCGACCTCTTCGAACTCGGCCGACCAGATGCGGCGCGCCTCCCACGTGCCTCCGATGCGGACCCGGCGGCCGACGCCGCCGTGCAGTTCGGAGAGCTGCCAGTTGCCGGTCATCCGCTTGCCGTCCTCGGAGAGGGTGCCCTGGTACCGAACCGGGACGACGCCCTGCCAGACGTTGGCGTGCTCGTAGACCTTGGTGAAGCGGACGACGAGCCCGTCCTGCACGCCCTTGTGCACGCTCGCTTCGCCGAGGTCGCCGTCGTCTAAGATAGTGCCGCCGAAACGCCCGCCGCGGCCCGCCTCCCCTTCCAGGCGCAGCGTCGCCTCGAAGCGCACGGGCATCCGCGTCCGGTCGTCGTAGTAGTACGTCCCCAGCCACCCCCCGGCGACCGAGGGTATGTCCGCTCCGCCGCTCACGCGGCGTCTCCCGCAGCCGCTGCCAGCTGCTCGAAGCGGTCGATGTCCTCGCGGATGACCGCCAGGCTGGACGCCCAGAAGTCTTTGTCGCGGATGTCTATGTCGAAGCCCGCCGCGAGCGTCGCGGCGTCCGCCATGCCCGTGCGCGAAAGGAGCTCGTCGTAGCGGGCGCGGAACGGCTCTGGGTCGCGCAGGTAGTGGGCGAAAAGCCCCAGCCCGAAGAGCAGGCCGAACATGTACGGGTAGTTGTAGAAGCTGGCCCCATAATAATGGCCCTTGACCGCCCACATGTACGGGTGCAGCGCGTTCTCGTCCAACCCGTCGCCGTAGGTCTGCCGCTGGGCGTCCGCCATCAGCGCGCACATCTCGTCGACCGACAGCTCCCGCTCCCGGCGCTTCTCGATGACGCTCTGCTCGAACAGGAAGCGGCTGGTGATGTCGACCACGACCTGGCACGTCCCCTGGAGCGACGCCTCCAGGATCATCAGCCCCTCCCCCCGCCCCGCCCGCGCGAGCGCGGCCCGCTTGACGATCGTCTCGCAGAAGATGCTCGCCGTCTCCGCGAGCGTCATCGGCGTGTTGCGCTGGAGGGGCGCGCGCTCGGCCAGGCAGAGGTTGTGGTACGCGTGCCCGAGCTCGTGGGCCAGCGTGGCCACGCCACCGAACGAAGGTCTGTAATTGTGTAGGATCAGAGATTCGTCCGCGCGGAGGCCGGCGCAGTACGCGCCGTCGCGCTTGCCGGGCCGCGGCTCGGCGTCCACCCACTTCTCCCGGAACGCCCGCGCCGCCAGCCCGCGCATCTTCTCGGAGTACGCGCCGAAGTGCTCCGTGACGAACGCCTCCGCCTCCGCCCAGGAGAACCGGCTCTCCGCGCCGCCCACCGGCGCGAACAGGTCCCACCAAGGCAGGCGGTCCGTCCCGGACGTCAGTCGGGCCTTCGCGCGCAGGTAGCGCCGGAAATCCGGGAACGAGTCCCGGGCCGCCGAGAGCATCGCGTCCAGGGTCGATGCGTCGATGCGGTTGCGGAACAGGCTGACGTCGAGCGGCGTCCCCCAGCCCCGGCGCGCGGCGAGGACGCCCGCCTCGTGCTTGATACCGTTCATCGCGGCGGCCAGCGGCACTGCGACCGTCTCCCACGCCTTGAGCTCCGCCTCGTAGGCGCGGCGGCGCACGCCGGGGTCCGGGTCGGTCGCCAGCGCGCGGACGACGCTCATCGGGAGGCTTTCGGCTTCGTCCCCCGCGCGGCGGGCCAAAGGCACCGCGAGCTGCGAGGAGAGGTCGCCGTGCAGCTTCGCCCAGGCCGCCCCGCCCGACGGGTAAAGCTCCGCCGCAAGTTCCTCCTCGCCGGGCGGTAGCAGGCGGCGGGCCGCGGTCTTCGCCTCGCGCAGCAGGAACTCGTTCGCCGCGGCGAGGGGCGAGGCGGCGACCAGGGCTTCGGTATCGAGCGAGCCGACGAACGCCGTGTAGCGGGTCCCGAGCAGGCTCAGGGTCACCATGAGCCCGCGGAGCTGGCTCATTCGGGCCTGCGCCGCGTCGTCGCGCGAGTCCACCGTGGTGTGGACCCGGACGTACGTCCCGATCAGCCGAACCTCGTCGAGGAACGCGTTGTACCGCCCGGTCACCTCGTCGTACGTCCGCGCCGTCTCGGCATCGACCGGCGCGTCCCCAGACTCGCCCAAGGACGCGACGCCGCGGGCGTCAAAGAGGGACTTGAGGTCGGCGAGGGAGCGGCCCAGCGCGTCGAAAGCCGCGTCGAAAGCGGCAGACTCGATCCCGGGAAAAAGGTGGGAAAGGTCCCAGCGGGGAAGCGCTTCGTCGGCGCCGGGGGCGGGGGCGGCGGTCGTGGTGTCAGGCATGCTATCGACTATGATACACGACAGGCCCGGCCGGTTCCGCGAATCACCCGCAGTACTGTCAGGAGGCTTTCAGCACCAGGATCGCCAGGTCGTCGTTCAGCGGCCCCTCGACGTGATCACAGACGGCCGCATAGAGGGCCGTGGCGATCTCCTGCGCCGGCAGCGCCGCGCTCTCGCGCACCACGTCCCGGATGCGCTCCATGCCGAACTGCTCCCTGCCGCGCCGCGCCTCCAGGACGCCGTCGGTGTAGAGGACGAACACGTCGCCGGTTTCCAGGCTCAGAGGCAGCGCCGGGTACCGCTCGGCCAGCAG
>DATLHN010000203.1:0-9260 GCA_035539875.1 Armatimonadaceae bacterium | reverse complement strand
GGAGCAGTCGCAGGGCCGCGTCGGCAGCATCCCGGGCGGGGGGCCGCCGGAGGCGCGGGGAGCGGGGACGTCGTCGGGCACGGCCGCCGCCGTGCCGCCCGCCCCGCCGAGCGCGCGGTACAGACGCCGGTACCCCTCGGCGCGGGCGGCGTCGCCGGACGCCTCGGCGGCGCGGGCGGCGACGCCGAGCGCTTCGACGTTCGCCGGGTCGCGGGCGAGGACGGCGGCGGAGGCGGTCAGGGCGTCGGCGGGCCGGTCTGCCTCCAGGAGCAGCCCGGCCAGGTGCAGGAGCAGGGCGTTATTATCGGGCGCGGCGGCGGCCGCCGCCTCCAGGGCGGCGATGACGGAGGGGTCCACGGGCACGGTTGCGGCGTCTCCTTGTCCGCTGAAAGAGCAGCGGTCCTATCCGGGATTCAGTCGGCGGCGAGGAAGCGGCGGGTCAGTTCCACCATCATCTGGATGCCCGGCTCCAGGGGCGCGTCGCCGAAGTCATACTTGGGCGTGTGCAGCAGGTAGGGGCAGCCGGTCCCGAGTCGGAACATCGCGCCGGGGACCTTCTGGACGTAGTAGGCGAAGTCCTCCGCCCCCATCGTCGGCTCCGCGAGTTCGACCACGTTCTCGGGGCCGAGCAGGTCGCGCCCGACTTCCCGGACCAGGTCGGATATCTCCGGCGTGTTCACGGTGACCGGGGTGCCGTACTCGTAGGCGAACTCGTACTCCGCGCGCAGGGCCGCGCAGACGCCCGCGACCACCCGCTCCAGTTTCCCCGCCATCTCGTCGCGCAGTTTCGGGTCGAGCGTGCGGACGGTCCCGGCGAGCTTCGCCTCGTCGGGGATGACGTTGTAGGCGCTGCCCGCCTGGAACCGGGTGACGCTGACCACCACGGGCGCGAGCGGGGAGACCTCGCGGGCGGCGAGGGTCTGGAGCGCGGCGACGATCTGGGTGCCGACGACGATGGGGTCGACGGTGTTGTGCGGGTAGGCCGCGTGCCCGCCCTTGCCGCGGATCAGGATGTCGAAGTGGTCGGCGCTCGCCATCGCGGGGCCGCTGCGCACGCCTATCTGGCCGGGCTTGAGGTCGGGCCACCCGTGGAGCATGACGATGGCGTCCACGCCGTCCACCGCCCCCGCCTCGACCATCGCCTCCGCGCCGCGCACGGTCTCCTCGGCCGGCTGGAACAGGCAGCGGACGGTGCCGCGGAACCGGTCGCGCATCCCGTTCAGGATGAGGGCCGCGCCCATCAGGTTCGCCGTGTGGCCGTCGTGCCCACAGGCGTGCATCACGCCCGGGTTCTGCGAGCGGTACGCGACCTCGTTCTCCTCCTGAATAGGCAGTGCGTCCATGTCGCCGCGCAGGGCGAACGTCCTACCGGGACCGGCCGCCCCCTCGATGGTCGCGACGATGCCGTGTCCGCCGCCGACCCGCGTCTCGTGGGAAATACCGTGCCGCGTCAGCATCTCCGCGACGACCCGCGCGGTGCGCTCCTCGCCGCCGGAAAGCTCGGGGTGAGAGTGCAGGTCGTGGCGCAGCGCCACGACGTCCGGCAGAACCGACCGCACCCGCTCCCGCAACTCGTCCTTCGTCATGAAACCTCTCCCGGACCGCTCGCCCGCCCCGCCCCGCGGCGCCCCCGGCGGGCGATGTCGACTTCGCGCTTCGTATCTCTACCGATTTCTAACGTACCATAAAAGCGGTCGCGGCGACCGCGGCGGCGGCGAGCAGGATCAGACCGGAGATCAGGACGCCGAGGACCGCCCCGCGCTGGCGCAGCGCGGACAGCCCGAGCCCGAACGCCGTCGCCTCCAGCAGGACCACGAGCCCCAATCCCGCCATCATCGCCAGGGTGACGGTGTCGCGCCGGTTCTGCGGCTGCGGCGGGAGCAGAAAAAAAAGTATCGCGACGACCGCGAGCGCGACGACCCCCCACAGGGCGATGCGCTGCGATAGTCGGCCGATCGCTGCGTCGTCTCGCAACTCGTCCCCTCCGCCGAGGAACGGGGACGGCGCGCCATCGCCGCTCCCCCCCTCTTCGCTGCCCGCGCCGGGCGATTTCATGACCCCATTATAAACCAGATACAGTAAGCAGGCTCCGCCTAATCGCGGTTGACGCTCCCTATTGGCGATGCTATAATCCTGTCGTTTCCACGACACGGTTCCTGTGGTGATCCGAAGCGCCGGGCGGCGCGGCGAAACGTCCCGGACGGCGCGGCGGGCGCACGCGGTGTTGACCGTGTCGTTTGTTCCGATATAGGTAACCGACAAAGTTTCCGGTGCCGGCGCGGCGGTGGCAGTGCGTGAGCGCGGAAAGAGGGGGCCGGTCTTTCATGCCGGAGGTTCAGGGAGCGGCGACGTCGGGCACGGGGCGCGCGGAGCCGCCGCAGGTCGCGGCGATCGTTCTCGCGGCGGGTAAGTCTACCCGGATGAAGTCCAAGACTCCGAAGGCGCTCCACCCCGTTTGCGGCCGTCCGCTGCTGATCCACATATTACGCGCCCTGGAGTCGGCGGGGGTCACCCGGCGCGTCGTGATCGTCGGGCACCAGGCGGACGCCGTCCGCGCCGCGCTCGACGCCCACTTCGGCGAAGGCGTCATCGAATACGCGGTGCAGGCCGTGCAGAAGGGCACCGGGCACGCCGCGCAGATGGCGGAGCCGCTGCTCGGGGAGCACGCCGGTCCCTGCGTGATCGTCCCCGGCGACACTCCCCTCCTCACGGCGGACGTCCTTTCCTCCCTGCTGGCGGCGCACGCCGAGAAGCGCGCGGGCGCGACTCTGCTGACCGCCGTCCTTCCGGACGCCGCCGCGTACGGGCGCGTGCTGCGCAGCGCCGGCGACGGCTCCGTGCTCGGCATCGTGGAGGCGCGCGACGCCACCGCGGAGCAGCGCGCCGTCCGCGAGATCAACACCAGCGTCTACGCCTTCGACACCCCCGGCCTCTTCCGCGCCCTGCGCGACCTGCGGCCCGACAACGCGCAGGGGGAGCTGTACCTGACCGACGCCGTGCGCCTGCTTCGCGAGGCGGGGTCGCGGGTCGAGGCGGTGGTCTCGCCGGACCCGGACGTCGTGCTCGGGGTCAACACCCGGGTCGAACTGGCGGAGGTGGGCGAGATAATGCGCCGCCGGATCCTGCGGGACCTGATGCTCTCCGGCGTCAGCGTCGAGGACCCGGCCACGACGTTCGTCGAGACGGGGGTCCGGATCGGCCAGGACACCGTCCTTCTCCCCTTCACCCGACTCACCGGCGACACGGTGATAGGCGAGGACTGCGTGATCGGCCCGCAGGCGAACGTCTCGGACTCGTCGCTGGGCGACCGGGTCGTGGCGCGCGCCTGCTTCGCGGACCGGTCCACCGTCGGCGACGACTGCCGGGTCGGGCCGTTCGCGCACCTGCGCCCGGGAACGAATTTGAAGAGCGGCGTGCGGATCGGGAACTTCGTGGAGACGAAGAACGCGACCCTGCACGAGAACGTTTCGGCGGGCCACCTGACCTACCTCGGGGACGCCGAGGTGGGGGCGGACACGAACATCGGCGCGGGCACCATCACCTGCAACTACGACGGCTACAAAAAGCACCGGACGGCCATCGGGGCGAACGCGTTCGTCGGATCGCACTCGACCCTGGTCGCGCCGGTGACGATCGAGGACGGGGCCATCACGGCCGCCGGGTCGGTCATCACGCAGACAGTCCCCCGGGATTCGCTCGCCATCGCCCGCGAGCGACAGACAAACAAGGAGGGCTGGGCCGCCGAACGCCGCCGCAGCCGGGAGGAGGCTTCAGGTCTATGAGCCACCAGGTGCACAAGAACCTTCGCTTGTTCACGGGGAACGCTCACCCCGCCCTTTCCCAGAGCATCGCCCAGCATCTGGGCGTTCCTCTCGGCGAGATAACCTGCACGACGTTCAACGACGGCGAGATACGGGTCCAGGTGGACGAGTCCGCGCGCGGCAACGACATCTTCATCGTCCAGCCGACCTGCGCCCCGGTGAACGACAACCTGATGGAGCTGCTCATCATGGTGGACGCCTTCCGCCGTGCGAGCGCGCAGCGCATTACGGTCGTCCTCCCCTACTACGGCTACGCCCGACAGGACAAGAAGATCAAGCCGCGCGAGCCGGTGACGGCGCGCCTGGTGGCCGATCTCATCACCGAGGCCGGCGCGACTCGCGTGGTCTGCGTGGACCTGCACGCGGGCCAGATCCAGGGGTTCTTCCGCATCCCGATGGACCACCTCTATGCGGGTCCGCTGATCGCGCAGTTCCTGGCGGACCAGGGCTACGTGAACGGCGACACGTGCGTCGTCTCGCCGGACGTCGGCGGCGTCGCCCGCGCCCGCGCGCTGGCGGAGACGCTGAAGACGAGCATCGCCATCATCGCCAAGCGGCGTCCCGAGCCGGGCAAGGTCGAGATCGTGGAGATCATCGGCGACGTCAAGGGCAAGCAGTGCGTCCTGGTGGACGACATGATCGATTCCGGCGGCACGATCGTCCACGGCGCGGAGGCGCTGATCGAGCGCGGCGCGGCCAAGGTCATCGCCTGCTGCACGCACCCGATCCTGTCCAAGGGTGCGATCGAGCGCATCGCCGCGTCGCCCATCGACCAGTTCATCTGCACGGACTCGATCCCGTTCCGCCACCCGAAGTACATCGAGGACGGGCACGTCACCGTGCTCTCCGTGGCGGGCCTGCTCGCGGACGCCATCCGGCGCATCCACAACGACGACTCGGTCTCGGAGCTGTTCGACCGGAGCTGGTAGAAGCCCCGCGCCGCCCGGCCGGTTATCTGTTATAACGAAGTCATGCACCTGATCGTCGGCCTGGGCAACCCCGGCAAGGAATACGAAGGCACGCGCCACAACATCGGCTGGGAGCTGGTCGACCGGCTCGCGGGCGCCAATCGCATCCGGGTCGAGGGGCGGGAGAAGGGCGTCCGGGCGTTTGTCGGCTCGGGCGAGATCGCGGGCCGCAAGGTGATGCTGGTCAAGCCGCTCACCTTCATGAACCTCTCCGGGGAGGCGGTCGGCCCGCTGGTACGCCGCTTCCTGGCGGTTCGCCGCGAGGACGGCACGGAAGCGCCGGACCTCTCCCGCCTGCTCGTCCTCAGCGACGACACGAACCTGCCCGTGGGCCGCCTCCGCCTGCGCGCGCGCGGCTCCAGCGGCGGGCAGAACGGCCTCAAGTCGGTCGCCGCGCACCTCGGCTCGCAGGAGTGGGCGCGGCTGCGCCTCGGGGTCGGCGAGGCCCCGCCCGGCCTCCAGGTCGACTGGGTGCTGGGCCGCTTCTCCCGGCCGGACCGCAAGGTCGTGGACGAGACGCTCATTACCGCCATGGGCGCGGTCGAGGTATGGCTTGCCGACGGCATCGAGGCCGCCATGAACCGCTTCAATCCTCCGACGCCCGTCGCCCCTTCCCCGCCGAAGCCCCCGAAGCCGCGCGCTCCCGACCCCGACCCGGAAACGTAACCCGCGTTCGCGCCCGCAATTCTCGGCCGATTTCGCCCGAATCCGTTGTACAATGGCGTTCGGGCACCCGGGCTGTGGAAAATGCCTGGGGCCACTGCTGCGGAGAACACGCGCGCACTCTCCCTTCCGAAAGCGGACCGTACATGAATTCCCTTCCGTTCGCCCCGGCGCAGCGGCGCGCCCGGACGACTGTCGCCGGCAGTGCCGCCCTCCTGGCCCCGCTGCTCGCGCTTTGCCTGTACCAGCCGGCGTTCGCCCAGAACAGCGCCTCCCCGCCGCCGCGCCCGTCCGCCGGGGGCAAGCCGCCCGCGGCGCCGGTCCCGGCGCAGTATGCCGACCCGGCGGCCTTCGGCGACGTCCTGCACTCCGTCAGCCGCCTCAAGGCGTTCCTCAACGTGCGCCGGGCGCAGGAAGCCGCCTACAAGAAAGCCGTCGAGGAGGCGAAGAAGGCGGGCAAAACGCCGCCGCCGAAGCCCGCCCGCCGCGGCCACAAGACCGACTGGTACGAGGCCCGCCTCCACCGCATCGAGATGCGCGCCGCGCCTGACGACGGCATCGACCCGGAGGATTACGCGCGGGCGCAGGAGCACCGCGAGGACATGCCCGCGGCCCGCATCCTCCTGCGCGGCCAGGACAGGGGCAGGGGGGCCGGGCCGGGAAGCGGCGACGCGCAGCTTACCGCCGTGTCTCCGCAGCCCCAGCCGCCGGTCGGGGCGGACCCGCGTCCCCCGGCGCAGATAACGCCCCCGCCGTCGGCGCGCTGGGAGTTCATCGGCCCGCGCAACCTCCCCGTGCCCTACACGATCTACTACGGGCCTTCCGGGTCCGCGACGAGCGGGCGGGTGAACGGCCTGGCGTTCGCGCCGAACGACCCGAACACCCTGTATCTGGCGGCGGCGGGCGGCGGAATCTGGAAGACGACCAACGGGGGCACGAACTGGACGCCCCTGGGCGACGCCTTCCCCTTCCTTCAGACGACCTCCGTCGCCGTCCATCCGACGAACCCGGACACGGTTTACGTCGGTCTCGGGGATCACCACGGGCAGGACGACGTCGGCTACAGCCGGGGCATCATGCGCAGTACGGACGGCGGCGCGAGTTGGACCAACGTCGGCCGCACCCAGATGTCCGGGCAGCCGGTCAGCGCCATCGTCATCGATCCGGAGAACCCGAGCATCGTCACCGCGTCCACCGGGCACGGCACGGGTACGACCTATCTCTGGCGGTCCGTCGACGCCGGTACGACCTGGGCCCGCGCGAAGATCGGCACGGCGGACGCCGCCGGGACCTGGAACGACCTGGAAGCCGGGGTGATGAACGCCAATACCGGCGTCCGGCTGTACTGGGCCGCCCGGCAGGGGGTGGGCATCTACGTGTCGTCGGACCGCGGGGCTACCTGGAGCCAGGTGACCGTCCCCTCCACTAACCTGGGGAGTGGCTTCGAGCTGGCCGCCTCGGCGGTCGATCCGAACATCGTCTACTACATCAATTCGGGCGACCAGCGGGTGTTCAAGGGGATACGCAACCCGACCACGGGCGCGGTCACGTGGGCCGACATTACCGGCGGCTCCTTCCCCAACGGGAACAACGACTACAACTGGAGCCAGGCCTGGTACGACTTCCACCTGAACTGCGCGGCGCAGAGCGTGGGCGGGGTCGTGCGGGACGTGCTCTACGCGGGCCTCATCACCATTGTCGCGACCAAAGACGACGGTGCCACCTGGACGGACATCGGCGTCACCTACACGAGTTCCGCGCGGACCCACAACGACCAGCACTGCATCGCCTTCTATCCCGGCGACCCGAACCGGATGGCCATCGGGAACGACGGCGGCGTCTACGGAATGACGTACAACCCCACCGGCGGGACCTGGGCCATCGGCGGGACGACCTGGAGCCGGACCCTCGGCATCACGCAGTTCTACTACACCGACTTCCACCCGACGGACCCGAACCGGATGCTCGGCGGGACGCAGGACAACGCGACCCCGGCGGCCCGCGGCGACCTGTTCAACTGGCTCAACGTCGGCGGCGGCGACGGCGGCGGGTCGGTCATCAACCCGCTGAACCCACTCATCCAGTACGCGACGTCTCAGGGCTACGGCGGCCCGTATCGAAGCTCGAACGGCTGGTCAAACGGCAACAGCTACTCGATCATCGACCCCGGCAACTTCCCCGCGGTCAGCGCGCTCTGGGATCAGGAACCCAAGCCGTTCATCGGGATAATGAGCATCGACCCCAACTACCCCAACTACCTTTACCTGGGCGGGCGGTGGCTCTGGCGGTGGGACAACGTGAACGGGCAGTGGGCCGGGCGTCTCGGCAACACGCAGATGACGACCGGCACCATCCGGGCGATCACGGTCGCGCCGACGGACAGCCGCGTGATCTACGTCGGCGGCAGCGACGGCAACCTGATGATGACGACTAACGGGGGAGCCACCTGGTCGCGCATAGACGTCGCCCCGGTGCCCGACCGGGTGATCACCGACATCAGCGTCCACCCCGCGAACCCGTTCGACATCCTGTTCACGCTCGGCGGCGCGGGCGGGTCCGCGGGGAACGTCTTCCGCTGCCAGAACACGCTCGGAGCGCCGCGCGTCTTCCAGAACCGCAGCGGTTCCGGTGCGACGGCCGTGCCGAGCATCCACCACAGCAGCGTGACGCGCGACTTCACGGACCCGGATGGCACGTTCTACGTCGGGACCGACGTCGGGGTCTTCATGACGGACGACGGCGGCCTGACGTGGGAAAACGCGACGCAGCCGCTGGGCCTGCCGAACGTCGAAGTCAGCACGGTGCGCGCCATGCCGAAGACGGGCTACCTGATGGCCTCGACCTACGGGCGCGGCGTCTGGCGAATCCCGCTCGTGGATAACATCCCCACCCGCACGCCGGACATCCGGGTGACTCAGTC
Source organism: Armatimonadaceae bacterium (assembly GCA_035539875.1). GTDB lineage: Bacteria > Armatimonadota > Armatimonadia > Armatimonadales > Armatimonadaceae > CALEKU01. The sequence continues at coordinate 888 of DATLHN010000203.1, read as the reverse complement.
GGTCTCGAAGGTCGGCACGGAATACCGGTTCAACGTCTCCTTTACCAACGTCGGTCCGGTCACGGCGACCACGACGCGCGTCACGTCCGCTCAGCTGCGCGTCGGCACCACGACCTACGCGCCCATAAACACGCTGCCCATCAACCTGCCCAACGTCGCGCCCGGTGCCACGGTCAGTGCCGTCATTCGCTTCGACGCGCCCGGGCAGGCGGCGGGAACGCCCGCTCAGTTCGGCTTCAACGGAACCTTCAACTACTCGGGCCAGAGCGGCACCTTCGGGTCGGCGGGCCGGGTCACCCTCCCATGACACACTCCCCTATGGACACGCACCGCTTCCCGACGCGTGGCCGCGGCGGTCGTCGGACCGCCGCGGCCCTGCTGCTCGTCACGGCCGCATTGCTCGCACCGGCGGCGTCGGCGCAGCTGCTCTTCTCGCTGACGCCGGACACCCGCATCGGCAGCCCGGGCTCCACCGTCACCTATACCGGCATTCTGACCAACCAATCGACCACCGACACCGTCTTCCTCAACCAGCTCAGTGGCACGACCACCAGCACCGCGTTCACCATCGACTTCTTCTCGTTCCTGAACTACGCCCCCGTCTCGCTCGCGCCCGGCGCGGTCTACAGCGGCAGCATCTTCGACCTCAACGTCGCCCCCACGGCCACGGCCAACGGCGGCGGCACGGTGACCGTCCAGGGGGGCAACACCGAGAACGCGCAGCTGCCGGTCGCCTCCGCCGACTTCTTCATCGTCGTCACCCCCGCCCCGCCCGCCGTCGCGGTCTTTGCCGTGGGCCTGTGCGGGGCCGGGGCGGTCCGACGACCGCCGCGGCCACGCGTCGGGAAGCGGTGCGTGTCCATAGGGGAGTGTGTCATGGGAGGGTGA
>DATLHN010000202.1:0-1950 GCA_035539875.1 Armatimonadaceae bacterium | reverse complement strand
CGTCTGCCGCGGGAGCGCCCTCCAGGGCTTCACCTGGTACATCCAGACGGACCCGTTCCCCTCGCCCCGTCGCTTCATCCTCCTGGTGCTCGGTGGTGCGATCGCGAACCTCGCCGGACTCGGCGCGTCGCTCCTCCTGTGGCGGGTGACGGGCTGGATTCCGCTGCTGCTGTTCGCCGCGGCGAACGCGATCCTCACGGCGATGGCGCTCGTGCCCTACTCCTATGCCGTGCCGCCCTCCGGCGCGCGCTTCCACTCGGACGGGGCCCTCGCCCTCGCACGACTCCTCGGGAGCGCACCGCCGAGCACCATGAGGATGAAGCGGCGGGGTGAGGGGAACGGGTCGGTCTGGATGTACCAGGTGAATCCCTGGAGGGCGCTCCCGCGGCAGACGTAAAAGCGTGTCGCGGTGCCGGGAACGGTCACGCTCAGGAGCGGGGCGCGAACGCCGAGCCCGAACGAGGTGATCGTGAAGCCGAGGAGGCGGCCCGCGACCGCGTGCCCGATCTCGTGCAGGAGGACGCCGAGGTAGAACGCCGGGTAGAGGCCGAGCGCGATCCAGAGCAGGACGGGCAGGAGGTCGGGGCGGAGCATTCGGCGGGGCGGCTGCCTACCGGGCGACCCGGAGCGTCACCGGCTTGCCGTCCAGTGTCGCCACCGTCAGGTCGGCGGGCAGCCGTACGACGGCGTCACTGTCCTGGCGGACACGCAGGGCGCTATCCGGTGAAGTCGCGCCGCCATTGCCCTTCGGGTCCAGCGTGCCCCCGGATCTGGCCGTGACGCCGTTGATGCCGTGCAGGACGGCGTCCCACCGCAAGGCGCCTTCGGCCGTGCGGCGGACGCTGAGGTCGGCCTCCCAGATGTTGCACCCGCCTCGCTCCGTCGTGCTGTTGAGCGGGTAGGTCTGCGCGAGGGCGAGGTCGGTCCCGCTGGCGGTGGCGCCGCGCCAGTTGCGCTCGCCGATCAGGCTCCACTTCCAGTGGACCCGGTCCGGTTGGTGCGTGATGCGCCGCGCGAGGACGCGCACCCGCCCTTCCGGCGGGATGGAGAGCGGCGACACGCTCGTGCCCGCGCCCTCCTGCCGGACGCACCCGCTGGTGAGCAGCGCGGCGACGGCGGTCGCCGCCGCTGCTGCCAGCGGCGGAAGCGAGCGATGTCGGGGGCGGAGAAGGACGCAGCGGCGCATACGCTATTATAACGCGGTGCGCGCGGTCGCGTGGTACCGACCGGATGCCCCGCCGGTTGCCGCGGGGGGCGCGCCCGTGCTATCATTTCCTGTACCGCAGAGCGTCCGGAGGGTCGCGCTGGTCGCGCGCGTCCGCCGCGCCGGGCCGCCGGACAGAGTCCAAGAGCCGCGAGTGGGGAGCCCTTCACGTATGGCAAAAGCCGTCTATGATTTGCCCGTCGACGTGTCGTTCCGGGAAGCCGCGCGCACGATCCTCGAATCGACGTTCACCAGGATGATGGAGAACGAGCCGGGGACCCGCGACGGGGCGCGCAAGTCCGTGCCCACGGCGGAGCAGGTCGAGGCGCTGCACGACATGCGGGTCGGCTCGCGACGGTTGCGCGCGGCACTGTCCGTCTTCGCGCGCGTCTTCCCGCGCAACGACTTCCGCGACCTGGAAGGCGAGGTTGCGGCGATCACGGACGCTCTCGGCGCCGTACGCGACTACGACGTGCAGTTGGAGAAGCTGCGCGCCCTCATGGAGACGCTCCCGGAGGACGAGGCGTACGGCATCGGCCGCCTGATCGCGCGGCAGACGAAGAAGCCCAAACGGGAGCGTAAGCGGCTGCGCAAGGCGCTGAAGGCGCTGGAGGAGAGCCGCTTCGACCGGCGTTTCCGGCGCGCCCTCGACCGGGCCATGCCACCCTCTCCGCCCGTGCCGTCTCCCTCGCCGCCGCTTCCGTCCGCGGCGGGCCGGAACGGGGCGGGCGGCGGCGAGCGCGACG
>DATLHN010000201.1:0-9164 GCA_035539875.1 Armatimonadaceae bacterium | reverse complement strand
CCCCGCCCCCCGGAGGCGAGCAGGCGGCCGTCGGGCGAGAACGCCAGGCAGAAGACGCCCCCCGGGTGCCCGCGCAGGACCCGCGCCGCCCGGCCGGTGTCCGCGTCCCACAGGCGCACCGTCCGGTCCTGACCGCCCGAGGCGAGCAGCCCGCCGCCCGGCTGGAAGTCTACCGTGGTCGCGGGGCCCCCGTGGCCGCGCAGCGCGCTCTGCTCGCGCTCGTTTTCGAGGCGCGTGGCGCTCCACACGCGCACCCCGCCCTGTGCGTCGCCCGTGACCAGTCGGCGACCGCCGGGCCAGAACGCGACCGCCTGGACGTAGCGCCCGTGACCGCGCAGCGCGATCAGGTTCTGCCCGGTGTCGACGTCCCAGACGCGCGCCATGCCGTTGGCGGACCCGGAGGCGATCCGCCGGCCGTCGGGCGAGAACGCGACGGAGACGACGCCCGAGCGGTGGCCGAGGAGCGGGCGCAGCCGCTGCCCGGTGCGGGCGTCCCAGAGCCAGACCTTGCCGTCCCAGCCCGCGGACGCCAGCAGCGCGCCGTCCCGGCTGAAGGCGACGGCGGTGACCTGCGCCTCGTGTCCGGGCAGGGTCCGCATGCGCCGCCCGGTCGCCGCCGACCACAGCGTCACGTCCTGGTCCCAGCCACCGCACGCGAGCGTCGCGCCGTCCGGGCTGAACGCGACGGCGATGACCTGCTCGCCGAACCCGGCGAGCGTCCGGCGCGGCGTCGCCGACGCTACGTCCCACAGGCGGACCGTCCGGTCGCTGCCCGCCGTGGCGAGCGTCTTCGCGTCGGGCGAGAAGGCGAGCCCCTGGATGTCCGCGTCGCGCCCCACGGGCAGCGAGCCGAGGGTCTTTCCCGTCGCGGCGTCCCAGACCCGGAGCCTGCCGTCCCGGTGCGCCCCCGCCGCCGCGATCCGCGTGCCGTCCGGGCTGAAGCGTACCTGGAGTTCGCCGCCGGGGCCGCCGCCCCCGGGCACCGGCAGGCGGAACAGCTCCGTGCGCCGGGCCGTGTCCCACACCCGGAGCGCCGTCGCGCCGCCGCCGCCTTCCGCGATCACGAACCGCGCCCCGTCCGGGCTGATCGCCGCCACCCGGCTGTCCTGCGGCGTCGGCGGCGGCGGTCCCGCCCACTCCAGTTGAGACCCGCCGAGCCGCGCCTCCAGGAACCGCTCGCGCGTCTCGGGCCGGTCCTCCAGGGTCAGCGACTTCGCCAGGAGCACCTGCGCGGTCAGCGTGTCCCGGTCGGCCAGGGCCGCCACGGCCCGGGCGTGCAGGTCCCGGGCGAGGAAGAGCCGGCCCTGCCGCTCGATCCCCCAGGCGACGAGGCTGAGGACGACGAAGGCGCAGAGGGCGACGGTGGCCGCGCCGCGCGCGATCAGCATGCGCCGGGTCGCCGCGCGGCGGCTGGCGAGGACGTACTCCACCTGGAGCGCGGTCAGGCGCGGCTGCTTCTCCCCGGCCTGCTCCAGGCGGCGCTCCGAGGCGCGCAGGTCGCTGCCGACCAGGGCGAAGCTGGTGTCGCGCCCGCGGGCGTCCCACTCCAGGGCGCGGGTCAGCAGGCGGGTGTGGGCGTGGACCCACTCCAGGTCGGTGTCGGCCGCCGCGATCAGCGCGTCGAGCGCCTTATCGAAGTCGTCGCCGTCCCGGAAGAAGATCCAGTTGTGCGACGTGACGGACGGGCTGAGGTCCGCGGTGGGCGTGTCGCGGTAGACGATCGGGACGAGCCGCTTGTGGCGGGCGACCGCGTGGTCGATCTCCTTGCCGCACTCGCGCGACGCGGCGGAATCGGGGCTGATGACGAAGACGACGGCGTCGGCGACGTCGATGGCCGTCTGAATCTCCTTCGACCAGTCGGCGGCGGGGAGGATGCTCTCCCAGTCCACCCAGACGTCCCGGCCGCGCGCCTTGAGCGCGTCGTTGAGGCGGCGCACGAATTCCGCGTCGCGGCGGGAGTAGGAGATGAACAGGTGGCCCATGGCGCGCGCTTTCCCCGGGTCCGTCGGGAATCCCCGGTCGCCTGCCATTATACACCGTCAGACCGGCGGAACCGCGGTACAGTAGAGCATATGTCGTGCCGCCCCGCCCCGCTCTTCGTGCCCCTGGTGCTGCTGCTGCTTCTGCCGCTTTCCGCGAACTCGCTGCCCGCCGCCGAGCCTCCTCCGCCGCCGCCGCCACTGCCTTCGGCCGCGAACGACGAGCGCCTCTGGGGGCCGGGCTCCGACCGGCGCGCGCTGCTGCGGTCCATCGACGAGAGCCTGCGCACCCTCGGCACGGCCGCGGCGGCGCGCGCCTACGCCCGGCAGCAGGCGGCGACGGGCGTGACGCGCGACCGGGTGCGCCGGAGCCTCCTCCGACTGCGCGGCCTCGTCCGGAACTGCAAGACGGCCGCCGAGATGGACGCCAAGCTGCGGCGCGAGTTCGTCGCCTACGAGCCCGGGGGCGCGGAGCCGGTCCACTTCACCGGCTACTTCGAGCCGCTGTACGCCGCGAGCCGCGTCCGCACTGCCGCGTACCGCTGGCCGCTCTACCGCCCGGTGACTACGGGCCGCCCGCGGGTCGAACTGGAGGGCCGCGACGGCGTCCCGCCGCCGGGCAGCCCGCTGCGGGGCCGGGAGCTTATCTACCTGAAGGACCGGACCGAGGCGTTCCTGGTGCAGGTGCAGGGCAGCGCGCGGCTGCGGCTTCCGGACGGCCGCGTCGTGCGCGTCCACAACGCGGGCACCAACGGGCAACCGTATACCAGCGTCGGCCGCCAGCTCGTTCTCGACGGCAAGATCGCGGAGGACGCGCTCACGCTCCCGGCGGTCCTGGAGTGGTTCCGGGCGCACCCGGAGGACGTGTCCGAGTACCTTTCGCGCAACCGCCGCTTCGTGTTCTTCACCATCGCCCGCGACACCGGCAGCCCGCCGACCGGCAGCACGGGCGCGCGCCTCACCGCCGAGCGCTCGATCGCGACCGACAAGCGCCTGCTGCCGCCCGGCGCGCCCGCCCTGATCCGCTTCGACCTCGTCAACCCGGCGGCGGCGGCGGCGTGGGGGCGGCCCGCCGTCACGCGCCTCGTGCTCGACCAGGACGCCGGGAGCGCCATCCGCGGCCCGGCCCGCGTGGACCTGTTCGTCGGCAGCGGCCCGGCGGCGGGCCTGCGCGCGGGCGTCGTCAACTCTACCGGCCGGCTCTGCTTCCTGCTCCTCCGGGAGTAGTGGCGTGTCGCACGGCCGCTCTGGTAATTCTACCTGCCCGCTGCGGCGGTCCCCCGGTATACTGGGTTCTACCGGCCCGCACCGGTCCCGGGCAGAACTGGAATGGAGGGACATTGTCGTGAAACGCACTTCCCCGTTCGCCGCCGCCGCCGCAGCCGCCGCCCTGCTCGCCGTTTCCACGTCCGCCGCGTGGAACGTCCGCGCCCGCGCCCAGTCCGCTCCGCCCGCGCCTCTCGCCCCGGTGGTTCCCGAGGCCGACGGGTACGTTCCCCTGCCCGGTGCCGCGGTGCCGCCGGACGCGAAGCGCACCTACCGCGCCGTCTTCGACGCCACCCGGGCCGCGCCCGCGCCGGACAAGCTCGCGCCCGCCCTCAACATGGCCGGGGCGGGACTGAACACGCTGGGGGCGGGCGGGGTGCCGCCGCGCAATGCCCGGTTCGTGGTCGTGTTCCACGGGGCCGCGCTCGACGCCGTCCTGGACGACGCCCACTACCGGGCGAAGCACGGAGTCGCCAACCCGAACCTCAAGGCGCTGGCCCGGCTCAGGAAGGCGGGTGTCGCGCTCTACGCCTGCGGCCAGAACCTCGCCGCCGAGAACATCGACCGCAAGGCGCTCTGCGGCGACGTGACCGTCGCCAGCGACGCGCTCCTCGTGCTGATCGCCTACCAGAACGACGGCTACGCCCTGATGAGCTACTGAACCGGCCGCGCGCCCGGGGCCGGATGCGCGGCCGGACGTGCGATCTTTCGTGACCCGCGCGTGCCCCGGCGGGGGTACGATACGTACTACTACCGAATTCACGCCGGGGCCGCCCGCACTGCCGATAATCCCCACGCGGCGCGCCGCGCCAGGGGGTACGTTGAGGGTGAAGTACCGTGCGGAGAGCCGGGACGCTTCCGGTGTGCGCGCTTCCTCGCGCACCTGTCAGGCTCTCCGCGCTCTTTCGCCCCCGGCAATGCCGCCGGGGGCATTTTTTCGTGTCGGCTGCCGCGCGGGTAGGCCGCCACCGGGATGGGGATAACAGGGAATGGACAGCAGCAATAGCACTCGCGGCCCCGCCGCCCCGTCCGGCGCTCCCGTCGCGCACGACGAGGCGACACTGCTGCGCCTTCTGGCGGACGCGGCGCGCGAGTTCGCCATCTTCGCCACCGATCTGGACGGCGTTATCCTGACCTGGAACCCGGGCGTGCGCAACATCACCGGCTACGACGAGGGCGAGTTCGTCGGCCGCGACTGCGCGATGCTCTTCACCCCCGAGGACCGGGAGGTCGGCGCGCCCGAGCGCGAGCGCGAGGTCGCCCGGCGCGACGGGCAGGCCCTGGACGAGCGCTGGCACCTCAAAAAGGACGGAAGCCGCTTCTGGGGCAGCGGCTACATGCACGCGCTCTACGACGAGGCGGGCGACCTCAAAGGCTTCGCCAAGATCCTGCGCGACCAGACGGGGGAGAAGCGCGCCGGGGAGGAGATGGAGGCCCGGGTGGCGGAGCGCACGGCGGCGCTCTCCGAGCGCACCGAGGCGCTCGCGGCGGCGCTCCTGTCGCTGGAGCGGGCGCAGGCGGAGCAGCGGGGGCTGCGCGGGCGGACGATCGCCGCCCAGGAGGCGGAGCGGCGGCACGTCAGCCGCGAGCTGCACGACGGCACCGGCCAGTACCTGGCGGCCATCGCGCTGGAGCTGGGCGCGCTCGAGGAGGCCGCCGCCCGCACCCGCGCCGCGTCCGCCGCCGCGGCGCGCACCGCCGAGGCCGCCGCCAGCGCCGCGGCCGAGGCCGCGCGGTCGGCCGCCACGCTGGCGACGGCCGCCGTCTTGATGGCGGCCCCCGAGGACGCGGCGCGCGCCGCCTCCGAGGCCTCCGAGACCGCCCGCGCGGCGGCCATGAGCGCCGCGGACGCGGCGATGGCGGCGGCGGCGGCGGCGGGGGGCGTCACCGCCGCGGACGAGGCGGCCCCGCGGCTATCGCGGCTTCGGGGGCTGGCCGCCTCGCTGACCCGGGACGTGCACCGGCTGGCGGTGGGCCTGCGCCCCACGGCGCTGGACGACATCGGGCTGCCCGGCGCGCTCGAGACCCTGGCGGAGGAGTGGTCGGAGCGCAGCCGGGAGGCGCGCGGCCCGGCCGCGGACTTCCAGGCCGTGGGCTTCGCGCCGGGGACGGCCCGCCTGCCCGCTGACGTGGAGACGGTGATCTACCGCGTGGTGCAGGAGGCGCTCACCAACGTCGCCCGGCACGCGGTGCCCGCGGGGGCGACGCGCGTGAGCGTGCTGCTGCACCGGCGCGACCACGCCGAGGTGCTGGCGAGCGTGGAGGACGACGGCCCCGGCTTCGACCTGGGGGAGGCGGCAAGGCGCGGGCGGCTCGGCCTGGCCGGGATGCGCGAGCGGGCGGAGATCGCGGGCGGGACGCTCGAGGTCGAGAGCGAGCCGGGCCGGGGCACCACGGTCTACCTGCGCGTCCCGCTGGAGCGCCGCGGCAGCACGCCGCCGCCGGGCGAACATGAGGAGCGTAGCGAAACCTGACCGGGGCGCGGGCTGCGTTTACCGGCTGGCGCGCGACGGCGGAAGCTTCGGATACCGGACGAGCGGCCCGGCGTCGCGCGGGAGGAGCGCCCGCCGGTACACGACATCCGCGTCCATCCACGGACTGTTGTCGGCGGGGATCGTTACCCGGTCGTCCGTTACGATCGCCTCGAAGCTCATGACCCCCGGGCACATCAGTACCGTCCGCTCCCCCTTCCGGTGGGTGGGGCCGCAGAAGTAGTGGGTCTCGGTCTCCCGCAGGACGAACGCGCCGTCCTCGCCGAGGAGCAGCACGACCTCGGGGTCGTCGGCGTTCCGGTAAAGGCGGTCGCCGGGTCGGGGCGGCAGGTGGGCGCGCAAGGAGTGGTAAAGTCCCGGCCAGTGCTTTCGGGCGACCCCGAGTGGCGTCGCGCCCCCGCGGTCCTTCGCGAGAGGGTCCGCCCCCGCCCGCTGAAGCAGGTAGGCGAACTCGTGCGCCGGACTTCGGGCCGCCAGCAGGAACGGCGTGCGCCCCACCGCGTCGCGGGCGTCCACCTCCGCCCCGGCATCCAGCAGTAGTTTGGCCAGCGCGACGTCCTTGCGCTCTGCCGCCACGTGCAGCAGCGTCCTGCCCCGGCGGTCCCGCAGACGCGCGACCGCCCGGTCCGCGATTACGGCCCGGCGTACCGCCGCCACGTCGCCCGCCCGCGCGGCGGCGAACACCTCCTCCCGGGTAGCTGCCTTTCTCACGCCCCGCCTCCCCCGTCCGCGCGCCGTGCCCGCACGCGCATAGCGTCCCAACCACCGAAGGCGACCCCCAGCAGGACGGCCGACGTCGACGCGGTCGTGACCAGCCGCCACGCCTTACTCGGCGGCTGCGCGCCGAAGACGGCCGACGTGCGGACGCCCCACCCGCCCAGCAGGAGTATCAGACACAACACCAGCGCCGGGACCAGACCTGTCCGCGCCGCCATACGCCCCACGGCGCTCCGCACCCCGAAGGCGAGCAGCAGGGGCAGGAGCACGACCGCCTGGAGGATCACGAAACCGGCGACCGGTCCCACGTCCCCCCACGCCGCCTCCCAGCGCGGCCCGAGGCGTGGGTAGAACGGCAGCCCGATCAGCACGCTCAGCACGACGAGGCCCGCCAGGCAGCCGGGCGGTACGACGACGGGCGCGGGGTGGGGCGGCGTTCGCGACATCGTGGCGTCTCCTTCCCCGTAATTTCACCCGGCGAACGCGCGGCACCTTCCCGGACAGTCAGGAATCGACGGCCGCGGCGCGGCGGGTCGCGGCGAGGTCGCGGTTGCTCCAGGCGAACAGGGCGGCGACGACCGCGAGGCACAGGAACACGTTCAGGCGGATGGCCGACGCCGCGCCGATGCGCTCCGCCACGAACCCGATCGCGAGACCGCCGACCGGCATCATGCCGGAAAAGACCAGCGAGTAGACCGCCATCACCCGGCCGCGCAGGGCGTCGGGGACGTCCGACTGCACCTTCGTCTGCGCGCTGACCCCGAACGTCACCATCGCCGCGCCCGCCACGAAGAGCGCGGCGAGCATGGCCCAGAAGGTCGGCGCGAGGCTGATGCCGAGGAAGCCCGCGCAGAAGACGACCGGCGCGCCGTAGACGACGAGGCGGCGGTCGAAGCGGTGAGCCAGCCCGGCCACCAGCGCCCCGCCGAGGGCGGCCCCGATCCCGTTCACGGCCATGACCATCGTGTAGCCGCCCGCGCCCCGGCCGAACGCGTCCGCGAGCACCGGATACAGGGTGGAGACGGACCAGATCAGCAGGCTGGACGCGCCGACCAGGGAGACCGTGCGGAAGACGCTCTTCTCCCGCCACAGGAAGCGGAAGCCCGCCCAGACCGACTCCCCCGTCCCCTGCCGCTCCGCGCGCGGCACCCGGATCAGCACGAGCGAAACGATGACCGCGAGGTAGCTGACGGCGTTGGCGGCGAAGCAGGCCGCCGCGCCGTAGCGCACCAGCACCAGCCCGGCCAGCACCGGCCCCAGGAACCGGGCGGTGTTGAACAGGATCGAGTTCAGGGCGATGGCGCTGCCGAGCGCCGCCCGGTCCTCCACCATCTCCGGCACGAACGCCTGCTGGGCGGGCATGTTGAAGGCGTTCACCACGCCCGACAGCGCGGCCAGCGCCGCGATGTGCCACGGCTGTATGGGAATCCACCGGCCCCACGCCAGCAGGGCGAGCGCGCCCGCGAGGAGCATGGCCGCGACCTGGGTGACGATCAGGATCGTGCGGCGCGGGAACCGGTCGGCGAGGTGCCCCCCGAGCAGGGAGAAGAGGACGGTCGGGAGCGCGCCCGCGCCGGTGACGATCCCGAGCCATGCCGACGACTTGGTTAGGCTGTAGACGAGCCACTGCTGCGCCACGAGCTGCATCCAGGTGCCCGCGAGCGACACGAGCTGCCCGCCGAGGAACAGGCGGAAGTTGCGGAACTGCAGCGCGGCCAGCCCGCCGCGCGCCGGGGCGGGGGCGGGCGGTTCGTTAGCGGCCAGTTCGGTCGGTTCACTCTGCGGGGCGGGACGTCGCACGGCGTTTCGGTTCCGGTTCCGGGTGGGATCGCGGCGCACCCTCCTGATGTACCTGAAAACCGCTCCGCGGCAATCACGCCGGGTCGCACGTGGTAGAGTTCGATTAGTAGCGCCGCGAAAGGAGCAAGCCGCAGCCATGTCCGCCGCCACACCCCGAACCAGAACCGAACCCGACGGAAGTAACGATGCATCGGGCCGCACGAACGGCCTCACGGACGAGCAGGTGAGCGAACTGCTCGCCGCCGCGGGACGCCGCAAGGACGACCCGGGCTATCTGAAGCGCCTGCGTGAGGGCGTCGCCGAGTACCGCCGCGAGATTCAGAAGGAAGTGGACCGCGAGATGGCGGAACAGGACGCCAAGTAGCCCGTGTTCCTCTTCGACACCAACGCACTCTCGCTGTTCCTGGCCGGTGACCCCAACACGGTGCGCCGCGTCGCGGAGGACCCGAGGTCAGTCTGGCTGAGTTCCGTCGCCGCCGAGGAACTCATGGTCGGTCGCCTCAACGGCATCCACCGCGCCCGCCAGCCGCGCACCTCGCTTTCGCTTCCCCGGGCGCATCAGGACTTCGCGCAGGCTCTGGAGGACGTTCGCCTGTTTCCCCTGCTCGTCTTTTCGGCGGAGGCCGACGCCGTATATCAGGCCTTCCCCGCCGCGCTCAAGCGGCTCGGCGCGCAGGACTGCCGTATCGCGGCGCAGGCTCTCGCGCACGGCATGACGGTCGTCACGCGCAACCTGCGCGACTTCGAGGCCATCGGCGCGCCCTGCGAGGACTGGAGCGCCTGAACCCTCGGTCGAGGCATGGTCAGGCCCCGGCATAGGTCAGAGTATTGCGGTGTTCGTGGGCACGTCTTCAGCAGGGGGATGGACGCCCAGCGGGTGCAGAGCGGTGCGAAGGTTCCGCAGCCCTTC
>DATLHN010000200.1:0-1571 GCA_035539875.1 Armatimonadaceae bacterium | reverse complement strand
CGGCCCGCCCTGCTCGTAGGTGTAGCGGACGATCGTGGACTGGTTCGGGTTCACCGGGCGGCCGTCGCCTGGCAGGCGCATGTACTGGCGCGAGCGCTGGTTCGCCGACCGGGTGATGCGCATGTAGCGCGGGAACAGCTCTATGGTGACCGCGGGCGGCTGGTAGACCTGCCCGCCGATCCAGGACGCGCCGGTGCCGGTCGTCTTAGCGCCCGAGTCGGGGTTCAGCCACTCCGCGCGCAGCGACGAGGCGTTGGACACGTTCTCCGAGACCGTCTGGAGGTCGATGCTGTTGGCGACGTAAAGGTTCTGGCCCCAGCCGTACGCGCCGGCGACGGCGGGCGCGAGCCCGATCTGGCCGGGCAGCACGTGGCGGTCGGCCAGGCGCGGGGAGTTCCGGGTGAGCAGCCGGTAGCGGGTAAGCCCCCGGTCGCCGATGGGCGCGTCGATGACCGGCGGCTCCAGGCGGGGCGCGGCACGCAGGTTCGGGTTGTTCGCCAGGTCCGAAAGCCCCTGCGTCTCGTTGCCGCGCGGGTTGTCGCGCACCAGACCGGCGAACGTGCTGAAGTCCACCGAGGCCGAGGGTACCAGATTTCCGCTGCCGCCCGTGATGAACGCGGGCAGCGGCGGCGGCGCGCCCGCCCGGATGTCGCTCACCAGGACCTTGGTCGGGTCGGTCGGCGTAAGGGATGCGAGCGTCGCGTTCGGCGCGAGGCCGTTCAGGCGGATCGAGCCGGACACCTCGATGGCGTCGTTGCGCAGCGAGTCCAGCCCGAAGTAGTTCGCGCCGTAGAAGACGACGTCGCCGTTGACGCGCACCGGTCCGAGGTAGACCGACGGGATGAAGCGGTCCACGATGTCCAGGGTGCCGTCCGCGTTCAGGTCGGTGCCGGTCACGCCGGGGCCGGGCGGGTCGCCCGCCACGTTCGCCGGGCGGTCCTGCACCCTGGTCGGCGCGCCGAGCGGCATCGGGCTGGAGCGGTTGTCCTTGTTCGTGATCCAGTTGATGTAGTCCGTGATGCCGATCGCCTTGTAGGCGAGCAGCTCGCGGCGCAGGCCGAGTCCCTCGGAGTTGCGGTAGGTGGTCGGGTCCAGGGGATCGACCACGCCCGCGCGGCCGACGGACTCCAGGCGCAGGTACTTGTTCAGCGGGCTGCCGACGGCCGCGCCGGGCAGGTTCGGGCGGTAGGTGACGCGCACCAGGGCGCGCCCGCCGAGGTTCCCCTGCGAGGGCGTCGGGCCGCCGAAGTTCAGGCGGGTGAAGCCGCCGACGCCGGTCGCCGAGCGGGGAAGCTGGATCCAGAAGAAGTCCGGGTCGCGCTGGCTCGCCTGGACGTTGGTGATGCCGTTGCCGTTGACGTCGACCGCCACCGGGTCCGGAATGGCATCCCCGTCCACGTCCTGCACGTCGCCCGGGTCGAGGACGCCGTTCGGGGCCGGGCGCCAGTCCGCGCCCTCGCCCGAGGTCATCAGCTGCTGGTCGAGGTAGCGGATGCCCGCCTCGGCGAACTTGTCCGCCGCCGAGACCTGCGTGCCGCGCCGGGTGTTGCGCAGGTTGTTGGCGATCAGGG
>DATLHN010000199.1:0-1775 GCA_035539875.1 Armatimonadaceae bacterium | reverse complement strand
GGCCTCGTGCGCGAGCGTCAGGGGCGGCCCGGCGACGCCGCCCCGGCGTACCGCGAGGCGTTGCGGCTGGCGCCGACGGATCGGGAAAGGACCCTGTCGGCCACCGCCCTGACACGCGTCGAGAAGCGGTAAGCCTCGTTACGGCTCGGGCGGCGTGTTGGTGGGTCGGCCCTCGACCGTGATCATGACCGTGCGCTTGGCGTCGTTCCAGTCCACGACCGCGCCGAGCGCCTCGGATACGAAGCGAAGCGGGACGTAGGTAGTGCCCGCGTAGACCCGCGGGTAGGCGTCTAGGTCCATCTGCTTGCCGTTCAGGAGCGCCTCGTTGCTGCCCAGGCGCAGGCGGAACTGGTTGCTGGTCTGCGGGTGCGCCCCGGTGATGACCTTCGATTTGGCGTCGTATATGACACTGCCGCCAAGCCGCTCCGTCACCACCCGCAGCGGCACCATCACGCGACCGCCTACCACGCGCGGCCCGGCGCTCTCGGTGAACCCGACCGCCTCGTTGTTGACGACCACGGTAATGGCGGGGCCCTCCCGCACGACCGTCGTCTGGGCGTTAGCGGCGGTCGTCGCAAGCGACGCGCTTGCGAGGGCAGCGAGGGCGGCAAGTCCGGAGCGCAGAGAGTTGGTTTTCATCGAAGTCTTCCTGGTGAATCCGTGGCCGCGCCTGCTTGGCGCGACATCATCCGAAACTTGTCTACCCAGCAGACAGGCAGGCGCTAAACCTGCCGCCCCCGCGCCCCGGCATCTTGCCCGATGCAGTCGCGCGAGCGGCGGGCTTACAATGACTGTGGAGGACCCGACCGCCATGCCTCTTCCCCCTCGTCCCGGTTACGGGACTTCCATCGCTGCCGCCGCTGCCGCCCTGCTCGCCGTTAGCGGCGGCGCGGCGTCCCCCCTTTTGGCCGCGCCACCCACTAAGGCCGCCGCCAGCGCGGAAGGGGCGGCGGCGCGGCCGACCCCCGAGCGGACGCTCTGGTTCGGCATCTACCTCGGCGAGAAGCGCACGGGCCGTATGCTGCGGGAGCGGGCGGGCCGAGTGACACACCGCGGGGTGCGGGACGCGCAGTGGAGCCGGATGCACCTGCGCCTGGACCTGACGGCGCTCGGCCGCCCGGTCGTGATCGACCGCGAGCGCGAGGCGTGGACGACGGAGGCGGGCGCGCCCCTGGAAGAGTACGAGGTGTCCCGCAGCCCGCAGCGCACGACGCGCGTCCGCGCGACCTACGCCGGTCGAACGGTCACCTATTCCGCCGACCTCGGCGACGGCAGGATTCGCCGCGGTTCGCACTCCATCGGCCCCGGCGAGCGGTTCTACGCCGCCGATCCGTTCACGGGCGCGGACGGCGGCGGGGTGGCGGCGCGGCAGGGTCCGGCGGCGCGGCGCGTGCGCTACAGGGACTTCAACCCGGAAACCCTGGCCCTGGAGGACGCGGACCTGGCGCTTTCGCGGCGCGCCGCGGCGGACGGCGCCACGGACCCGGCCGCGCGCGAGATCGTGGCCGTCGGCAACGTCGCCGTGCGCGCCTACCGCCAGCCCTTCAAGATGGGCGAGACCTCCGGCGTCTACTACGAGGACGAGCGCGGCGAGATGCTGCGCGTGGACCTCGGCCCCATCCGCATCCTCCGCCTGCCGAAGGACCGCGCGCTCGCCCCGCTCGCCGGTGCCGCGGAGGTTACGGAGATCGCCTCCTATCCGCCGGACCGCCCGATAGAAAGCCCGCGCGCCCTGCGCGCCGCCACCTACCTGCTGAGGGGCCTCAGCGCGCCGC
>DATLHN010000198.1:0-1808 GCA_035539875.1 Armatimonadaceae bacterium | reverse complement strand
GGTTGGGGAGCGGCACCGGGAAGGCGGCCGAGGGCCGCGCGGGCGCGGGCGTTGCCCGGCTCAAGGACGAGGGCCTCTTCCAGAGCGGTGCGCGCACCGGGAGTGTCGCCAGCTCGCTCCAGGGCCAGGCCAAGGTTGTATCGCGCGGAGGCGTCGGAGGGCAGGAGGCGCGCGGCTTCGCGGAGCGCCTGCACGCCCCCGGCGAAGTCGCCGAGCTGGCAACGTACGATGCCGAGATAGAGGTGCGTGTGGCCGCTCGCCGGGTCATCACGAACGGCCTGTTCCAGGTGCGGTCGCGCGCCGACGGCGTCGCCGGCCTGATAGAGACGATACCCTTCCTGGGCGGAGGAACTGCTGGGGGACGTGCTCACGGGTGTCTCCTTACGCGAGCGAAAACGGAGCGACGACGAGTGTCGACGGAGGCGTTCGGGTACCGGTTTGGGGCTGCCTGCTTTCCGCCGACGGATATTTCCGCAATCGGACTGAAAATCCTTTACCGGAAGCGGAAAACTCCGCCGGCGTTCGCGCTGGCTACCCTGCGGGCCGCAGGGGACGACCCTCCCAAACGGCGGGCGCGGGGATGCCCAGCCAGTCGAGGAGCGTGGGCGCTAGGTCGAGGATGGACGCCGGGGAGGCGAGCGCGGAGCCGGGCTTCATCCCCGGCCCGCGGGCGATCAGGGGGATGGTCATGTCCTCGGGGCGGTCGGTCCCGTGGCCCCGGTCGTGGCCGCCGTGGTCGGCCGCCACGAGCACGGGCGATTCCGGCGGCAGGGCGCGCAGCACCTGGCCGATGCAGGCGTCCGCCACGGCGACGCGCTCCAGGTAGGGGGCGGACATCCAGCCGCTCCGGTGCCCCTCCTCGTCGGTGTCCCCGAGGTAGGCGAAGGCGAAGTCGTACGCGCCGTCGGCGAGATACCGGGCGGCGGCGCGGGCGAGGCTCGGGTCGTCGCCGCCCGGCTCCTCCATCCCGCGGTAGTAGCCCATGCTCAGGCTGCCCGGTCGCGCCAGGTCGCGCAGCGGCTCCCAGTTGTAGAACATCGCCCCGCGCATGCCCGCCTGCCGAACGACCTCGAACAGACCGGGGACCGGGCGCACCGGGGGCGTATAGGTGTTGGTGGTGATGCCGTGCCGCTCCGGGGGCAGGCTGTGGAAGAGCGACATGTGGCAGGGGAGCGTCGCGGACGGCATGACGGTCCGCGCTTGCAGCGTGTGCGCGCCCTCCCGCGCGAGGCGGTGCAGGTTGGGCGTGCGCTCCGGCGAGATCGCGTCCGGTCGCATACCGTCGACGATGAAGAGGAGGACGGTGGGCATGGCTCAGTCGAAATCCGCGGGCAGGTCGGGGCGGCGGTAGTGCTCGAAGAGGCGTCGCGTCTGCGCGGGCGTCGTCCGCGAGAGGGAGAGCGGCGGGAGGGCGTCCTCCGCGAAGAAGCCGACGTCGCTCGTCTCCAGCGCGTCGGCCCGCGCGCCGCCGCCCGTGATCTCGCAGCGCAGGAAGACCTTGTAGATGCTGACGGCGCGCGGCGGCTCGTGTGCCTGCCGGTTGTAGTCGAGGACCGCGAGCAACTTCACAGGGCGGACCTCGAAACCGGACTCCTCGCGTACCTCCTTGACCACCGCCTCGCGCGGCGACTCCAGGACGTCCGCCCAGCCGCCCGGGAGCGTCCATCTGCCGTCCTCGCGCTCGCGCACCAGAAGCAGTCGGCCCGCGTCATCGAACACGACCCCGCGGACGTCCACCTTCGGCGTCGCGTAGCCGCGCTCGCCCGCGAAGAGTTCGGCGATCCGCTCGCCTGAGGCGTCCGAACCGG
>DATLHN010000197.1:0-1572 GCA_035539875.1 Armatimonadaceae bacterium | reverse complement strand
TCCACGCAAACTCCTGTGGGCGATGTTGCTGACCGTGCTGGTCTGCTTCGGCGTCTCCCTGTACGCGTCGCTCTGGCTGCCCTACTACAACGGCGGCGGCAACTCGCTGAACAATCCGTACATGTACCGCACCGCGCCGTCAAAGCCGCTGTCGTTCCTCGCCGGTGCTGCGTCCGTCCCGTTCAAGGGGTCCTACACCAACGGACTACACATCGTCGGCGGGTTCGCGGGAGTCCTCTCACTCCTGATCGCCCGCGCGCAGCTCGGTTTCGGCATCCACCCGATCGGATTCCTAGCCGCCTCGGTCTACTCTATGCACCGACTGTTCTTCAGCATCTTCCTGGGCTGGTTCTTCAAGTCCCTGATCCAGCGCTACGGCGGGATGAAGGGCTACCTGAACTTCCTACCGCTCTTCCTGGGTCTGATCCTCGGCGACTGTTTCAACGCCGCCATATGGATCATCCTCGGATACCTCACGAACGTCGGCTATCAACTCATGCCCAATTAGAGTTTTCCGACGAGGTAGGTGAGCAGGTCCGCCATCGCGGCGAGGTCCGGGAGGTGGGCCTGCTCGCGGCTTGTGTGTGGGCGCTTTTCCGGCGCGCCGACGAAGACCCAGTCCATCGGGACCGGGGATCGCAGTATGTGGCCGCCGTCCGAAGACCCCGCGCTCTGGATCTCCCGCTGACACGCAATACCGCTCTCGGCGGCGAGGTCGAGGACGCGGTCGACGAAGGACTGGCGCGGGCAGAAGGCGTCCCGCAACGAGATCACCACTCCCTTGCCGCAGGGCGTGTCGTCCGTGTGCCAGGTGATGTCGGAGACGAGCGCCTGGGCGACGCCGTGCTCCCGGTAGAGAACCTCGGCGCAGACGCGCGCTCCGTGCCCGTGCTGCTCCTCGCCGGTACAGAACGCTACCGCTACGTTCTCGCTGCGCTTCAGCGCCTGAAGCGCGGCCCAGACGCCCGCGCGGTCGTCGAGATAGGGGGAAGTGATGGTGCGCTTCTTCGCGTCCACCTCCGGCTTCGCGGCGTAGACCCACCGCGAGCCGGGTTCGGCGTCCCCGCCCTCCACGCGGCGGAGCTGCGGCCTCGGCCGCGCGGAGGGCGTGCGCTTCCGGCGCTTTCCCCCGCCCGAGCCGCGCAGCCGGAACGTCCCCGTCAGTCCCGCGGTAGTCGTACACTTCAGAAGGTCGCCGTCCGCCCCGTCCGGCCCGCCGATAGGGATCAGGGAGCCTTTGTACCCGAGCGTATAGCCGATGGTGTCCGTGTGCGCGAATATCGCGGTCGTCGGCGTGCCGCGCGTGACGATCAGGTTGTCCTGAAGTCGCGTCACCTTCGCGGACGCCACGTTCGCGCTCAGGTATCCTTCCAGGAACGCGGCCACCGGCGCTTCGTCCCCACTCGGCCCCGGCAGCCCTATCAGTTCGAGGAGCAGTTCCAGGTCGGGGAGGACCGGTTCGGCGACGGCGGAGGAGCTTGGCGCGTCGGGATTGGCAGTTCGGGTCGGGCGTTTTGCCATAGGGGTTCCTACTTTCAGCGGTATACGACGGATCGCGCGTCAGCCGTGCTG
>DATLHN010000196.1:0-7587 GCA_035539875.1 Armatimonadaceae bacterium | reverse complement strand
GATGCGCGGTTCCTCGTAGAAGAAGTGGTTGTGGACCGCCGCGACCTCCAGACCGTTGGCGAGCGCGGCGTCCATCACGGGCGTCACCTCGTCCTGCAACAGTACGGCGTCGCTCATCACCATGACAGACTTGCCGTCCACAGTGCGCTTGAAGCTGACCCAGCCGCCGAAGCCGAACGGGATGGGGACCGGCTCGCCCTTGATCGCCACCTTCAGGTCGTTTCTCGGGAGCGCCACCGTGTAGAGCGCCTGCGGCTCGTTCAGCGTGCCCTTCTTGCCGAGGGCCTTTTCGACGGCGGCGACCTCCTCGGGCGTCAGCGCGGGCGTCTTCGGCGGCGGGACTTTCCTGGTACCGCTGCTGGCATCCCCGTGCTGATCCGGCTCCGCAGAGGCTTTCCCGGTCGCTGACCCGAGGACACTCGCCGCGCCGCCTACGACCGCTGCGGCGCGCAGGAGCCCGCGTCGGCTCAATGGTCGGTCTGTCACGGTCCTTCTCCCTTCGCCCCGCTATCGTCGGTTGCGGATGCCGAGCGGCGGGCACCCGGGGCACAACCCCGGGCGCCCGCCCCGGCGCCCCCTACTTGAGAAGCAGTTCGATGGCCTTCTCAAGCTGCGGGTCGCGGTCGGCGAGCCAGTCCTCGTTGGAGAGCGGCACCTTGTAGTCCGGCTGCTCGCCCAGGTTTTCCAGCGGCGAGCCGTCCTTGCGGAAGACGCCGGAGCCGGGCATGCGCGCGTTGGTGCCGTCCACCAGCGTCAGGCCGCCCGTCCAGATGACGTACCCGGGGGTGGGCATCCCGACCAGCTTCGCCAGGCCCGTCGCCCGCATGTCGTACGGGAACATCTCGGCGTTGCTGTAGGAGTGCTCGTTCATCAGGACGACGATCGGCTTGTCCCAGGAGCGGTTCGGCGCGGGCTGCGGGTAGCCGTTGCGCGGCAGGTAGGTGCCGTAGGGCTTCATGTTCAGCCAGGAGAGGAGCGTGTCGGCGATGTTGCCGCCGCCGTTGAAGCGGACGTCGATGATGACCGCCTTCTTGCCCTCGGCGTACTCGTACAGCTCCCGGTCGAAGAGGATCTGGTTCGGCCCGCCCATGCCCGCGATGTGGACGTAGGCGATCTGCCCCTTCGACTTTTCCTCCACCGCCTTGCGCAGCCGCTCGGTGCGGTTGCGGTAGTGCAGGTCGTTCCACTCGCCGCCGGTGAGCGCCTTGTAGGTGACGGTGCGCGCGCCCGCGCGGGTCGGCTTGTCGTTGACGAGCAGGGCGAAGTCGCGGTCGCCCTTGTCGTTGAGGACCTTGTACAGGTTCTCGTCGAGGGAGACGTCCTTGCCGTCCACGGCGACAATGTACTCGCCGGGCTTGACCCGGGTCTTCGCGTAGGAGCCGGGCGAGCGCTTCGGGACCTCCTTGACGCGGATGCCCGGACCGGCGTAGTCGTAGTCGAAGTAGACGCCCAGGTGGCGCGTGTTCGGGCCGTTGATGCCCGAGGGCGCGGCCCCTACCTCGCTGTGTGACGCTTCCACCTCGCCGATCATCATGTTCAGCACGGTCGCGAACTCGTCGCGCGTGCCCACCGAATCGAGGAGCGGCTCGTAGCGCTTGCGCAGCGCGTTCCAGTCGCGCCCATGGAAGTTTCCGTCGTAGAAGCGGGTGTTGTAGGAGCGCCAGAACTGGTTGAACGCCGCCGCGCGCTCGGCGCGCACGTCCCGCTCCCAGGGCGCGGTGAAGGTCACCTGCGTCTGCGGGTAGGGGGGCTGGACCTTGACGCTGTAGAGCGCGCCGCCCTTGTAGAAGAAGAGCGTCTTGCCGTCCGCGCTGACCCGCAGGTTCGAGACGCCCCCGCCGTTGGTCAGCTTCGTGGACTCCTTGCCGTCGTACGAGAGGCGGTAGGCGTCGCCGCCGGAGACGAAGTAGACGAACCCCTCGTCGGTGACCGTCAGGTCGGCGTCCGGGCTCTGCGAGCTGACCTTGCGGATGCGCTGCGGCGTGTCCTCGAAGTCGATCTCGATCTTGACCGGCTCCTTCGGCTTCTCGTACTTGATCTCAAGCTCGTCCGCGCGGGCGTCCTCCGGCTTCAGCGGCAGGACGTACAGCCCGTTCTCCTCGCGGTTCGAGGAGAAGAACAGGTACTTGCCGTCCGGCGACCAGGCCGGGCGGCCGTGGAAGGCGTTGAGTTTCGTGACGTTCACCGCCTGGCCGGAGCCGTCGGCGGGGGCGACGTAGAGATTGACGCCGCCGCTCTCGATGCCGCGGCGGGGGTAGGCCACCCACTTCATGTCCGGCGAGAACGAGACGCCCTGCGACTGGAGCGCGCCGGGCAGCGCGATCAGGCGCTTCGCGGGGACGCCCGCCTGGTCCGGGGCGGCGGGCTTGACGTACAGGCCGTCCGCGTCCGGGCCGCCGCCCACCGCCGTGCTGCCGCGCACCCAGAAGTAGACGCCCTTGCCGTCGGGCGTGACGGAGGGACCGTAGGCGTCCCCCGCGCCCGTCCAGAGCGTGCGCGTCGCCTTCGTCCCGGGGTTGACCGCGTAGACGCCGTCGCTGCCGCCCCGGTCCGAGACGAAGAAGACCTCCTTGCCGTCCTTCGCCCAGTTGAAGTCGCGGTCGAAGCCGGCCCACTCGGTCAGGCGCGTCGCCAGGTCGGCGTTGCGGTCGCCCTTCTTCTTATCGACCGGGATGGTCCAGAGGTCGCCCCGGATGACGAACGCGAAAGTCTTGCCGTCCGGGCTGATCTCCGCCTCCTCCACGTCGGAGTTGGTGAAGGTCTGCCGCTGGAGGTTGTTCTGCTTGTCGTCGGCAACGCAGAAGAGCGCGAGCTTCGTCGGCTCCTTCGCGCCGGGCGCGAGGCGGTACAGGTCGTGCTCGTACTCGAAGACGACGTCGCCGCTCTGGCGCGCGACGGACGGGCAGCGCACCGACCCGCCGGTGAAGAACGTCCGCTGCTTCGGCGCGCCGCCGCCCGCCGGGAAGGCCCAGAGGTTGGGGGTGCGCGCCGCGCTGTCCTTGAGCGCGGGCAGCGGCTTGTTCAGCCACTGCGCGTTCGGCGTGACCTCGCCGTAGGTG
Source organism: Armatimonadaceae bacterium (assembly GCA_035539875.1). Classification (GTDB taxonomy): domain Bacteria; phylum Armatimonadota; class Armatimonadia; order Armatimonadales; family Armatimonadaceae; genus CALEKU01. The sequence goes on along the minus strand of DATLHN010000196.1, from coordinate 4,528 downwards.
ACGCAGAGGATCTCCCGGCCGCCGGGCATCCAGGTGGGCCACAGGTGCTGCTTCTCATTGTCGGCGATGGCGGAACGCTTGCCGCTCGGCAGGTCCAGCGTCCAGAGCTGCGCCGCCGCCGAGCCGCTGTAGCGCGCGCGGGTCCACGGAAAGCCGTAGCGCCGGAACGCGATCCGCTTGCCGTCCGGCGAATAGGTCGGCTCGCCGAGCGACTTGTAGTCCTCGGTCAGCTTCGTGAAGCGCGACGTGGCGACGTCCAGAGCGTAGACGGTGTTGTTGTTCGTGTCGCGCTTCCCGGCGAAGAGGAGAGTCTTGCCATCGGGCGACCAGTCGGTCGCGATCTCGGACCCGCCGGAGAATGTCATCTGCCGGGTCGCGCCGCCGACGGCCGGGACCACGAAGATGTCCCAGTTGCCGTTACGATTGGACGAGAAGGCGACCCACTTTCCGTCGGGCGAGAAGACCGGGTAGGCGTCGAGCTCGACGTGGCCGGTCAGCGGGTAGGCCCGCCCCCCGGCGCTGTCGGAGACCCAGACGTCGCCGCGCCATACGAAGGCGAGCTTCTTTCCGTCGGGCGAGAGGGCGGGCATGCGCGCCCCGATCACCGGCTTCTCCTCCGGCGTGGGCAGTTGTGCGCGAGCAATATTAGCGGTTATGGATATGAGTGCGGCGAGGGAGGCGGAGGCCACGAATGGGGCCAGGACGCTCCCCCGGTAGGAACGGCTGTTCATGTGGCTATAGTTGTCGCCACGCGAACCATTTTCCTGCCCGTCGTCGGCGCCGGCGAGAACGCCGTCCTTACGCTTTGAGCGCGTCCTTGCCGAGCCACTGCTGCCAGACGTGAACGCGCCACGCGCCGCGCCCGCCGCCCGGGCGCAGGAGGCGGTCCTGCTGGAGCAGCGCCTGCACCTCGTCGGTTTTTGACGATGCGAAGACGGCGACGGCGAAGAGCCGGTCCTTCGGGTCGGCGCGGCGCAGGAGGATGCGCGGGCGTTGCGCCGCCGGGAGTTTCTCCAGGCGCATGAGGTCGGGCGTTTCGCGCGGGTCACCGCCGCCGCCGCCCTCGGTACTCTCGATCAGCGCGATGGTGTGCTCGCTGATCCCCGTCTCCGCGGGCCTGCCGATCTCCAGCAACGAGATGCTCATCCGGTGCGGCTCGGTGTTCATGAAGCCGTCGCGCACGTAGGGGTCGGGGCGGAACTGCTCGGGCATGTCCTCCAGCCGCTTCAGGCGCAGGAGCACGATGCCCCGCTTTTTCTTCTCCGGGTCGGCGAGGGGGCCCGCGAGCGGCGAGACGCCCGCGGCGTAAAGGCGCTTGAGGTTGTCGATGTGCGCCTTCTGGAGCCGCGTCAGCTCCTCCTTGGATACGCTCTGGGCGCTCTTCGCGCCCGACGTGAAAAACATGAAGATGATGTCGGAATCGGCTGGCATGTACTTTCCTCGTCCCCGAAGTGATTCTTCCGCTACTCGCCGCGCGTAGTCGCAGCAGGAAAGGTCTGTCGTCGGAGGTCGTACGCCTGTCCGTGCCGGAGGTGGTCTACCGACGGGTGCCAGCGCGCGACCGTCCGCAGGGCGGGGTGTGTGAAAAAGTCCCGAGCCTCCTCGGGAAGGTCGATGGCGTCAGCCTCGCTCCACCACGACGCCCAGTGGATCATCGCGATCATCGGGCGCGGCTCCTCGGTGTGGTTCGGCATCCCCGCGTGCCAGAGCCGTGTGTCGCGGATTAGGACGTCGCCCCGCGCGGCCGTCGGCTGGACCGGGGGACGCCGAGCGCGCCACGGGGCGAGCTTCTCCTCGGGGATGCGCGGCGCGCCGTCGTGTATCGAATAGGTGGTGTCCCGGTGCGTCCCCGGCCACAGCTCGGTCGCGCCATTCTCCGGTCCCATGTCCACCACGGGGACGTTGACCACCAGCCCGAACGGCGGCGTCGCGTGCGCCAGGTCCGGCCACAACTGGCCGACGTCCGGGTGGACCGGCTGCCGCTCCCCGCCGGGGAGCGCGGTGTTGCCGCTGTAAAAGCCGTTCTTCACGCCCGGCCCGAGCGCGGCCCGCGTCACGCCGATCACCATCTCGTTGAACAGGACGTCCCGGAAGAGATAGGGGTGGAACGGGGGCGGGGCCTGCTGGACGTTGCCGGTGTTGAAGTTAAACGGCGCGTCCGCCCGCGCGAGTATCCGCCCCAAATCGGCAAGCATCCGCTCCTTCAGCAAATCGATGTGCGCGACATCGATCACGCCCCGCAGCACCACGAACCCGTCCTCCGCCAGGGCGCGCAGAGCTTCGGCCCGCTTCGCCTCGCCCATACGCCCCGCCGCCCGCTCCTCCTCGTCGAGTCCGATCCCGGTCATGGCGTCCCTGCCTTCCGCGCGCGGTTCCTACGAGAGCGCGATCCGCACTACCGCCGACGCGTTCGCATCCCAGACGAGCGAGACCCCCTGCGGTGCGTTTCCCTCGGTCTCGGCGAGGACGAGGACGTTCTCGCCCGACTTGAGCCACGGCTCGGGCATATAGTAGTCGCGCTGCGGCCCGATCTGCCAGTAGCGACCGAGGTTGTGGCCGTTGAGCCAGAGGACGCCCTTGCCCATGCCGTCGAGCCGCGCGAGCAGCGGCGTCGCGCTGTCCGGCACGGCGTCGAGCGTGAACGTGGCTGCGTGCCAGCGGATAGACGCCCCCCCCCCTGCCCGCGGCACAGCCGCATTTGAGCCGCCCTGCGGGCGCGGGGGAGCGCTCCCCGCGGGGGCCACCGTGCCGCTGGACCATCCTTCGCGTTCGCCGTGGAGCTTGCCCTGGAAGCGCCAGCGGGCGAGGTCGATGAGGTAGCAGGAGCCGGGGAGGGTGACGGTCACCGGGCCGTAGATCCCCTTCTTCTCTTGCTCCTGTCCCTTGCCGATGTTCCAGTCGCCTTTGACCAGTCCTAGATTGTCGGCGAGGACGCAGACGTGGTTGCGGCCCGCCGCCACCTCGATCTCGAACTCGGTGGCCCAGTCGGCACGCCGGTCCTCCGGCGGAACGCGCGACGAGCCGACCCGCCTGCCGTTGACCCAGACGGTCAGACGGTCCGAGCAGGCGGCGAAGTGCAGCGAGGCCGTGCCCGCGTCCGGCGACTCGAAGGTCGTTCGGTACCACCCGTAGGGGTTGCTGCCGTTGCCGAGGGCGAGCATGGACCTCGGCTCGTCAATCTCCGTCCAGTCGGAATCGTCAAAACCGGGCGCGGCGTAATCCGGCTCGGCGACCGTACGCCACGAAGAGAGGGGGGGCGGGTCGGGGAGGGCGGGGGCGTCGACGTTGATCTCGGTCAGGCCGCCCTCGGCGTCCAGCGCCCAGAGCGTGTGCGAGCGGCCCGGCTCGACCTCGGCGGTCGCCTCCAGCGCGCTGTGCGCGCGCACGTCGTCCGGACCGAAGAGGACCATGGCGCGCTCGTCGTCATCGCAGAACCAGGTCCGACCCGCCATCTCCGTGGAAAGGGCGATGATCTGCGAGAAGCCCGCCGGGTAGACGCGCGGCTCGTCCGCGAAGGTCACCGCGACGCCCTGCCCGCGTTCGCCTCCGTGGAAGAGGGCGACCTCGCGCGTCGCGCCCGGCGTCCCGTAGACGAAGACGCGGACGCCCTCGAACGGGTCCGGGCGGACGTGGGCGGTGAGAACGCGCGCGTCCGACTTGACCAGGCCCGCGTACGCCTCCAGGTACTTTCCCGACTGCGACCAGCCCAGCGGCACGTCGTGGACGTAGGGGAATATTTCGCGCGGCCCGAGCGTGACCTCGGGCAGGTACGGGGGCACCGACCCCGTCGCGGATTTCTCTGTGTCCGGGTTGTCCAGAAACAGGATGCCGCCCTGCTCCTTCGTGCGCAGCTCGGTCCCGCGCAGACCGGCGTCGCCGAACACGCGCACGCCGCGCCGGTGCGCGCCGTTTAGGAGGATGTTCTTGAAAGCCTGTGCGAACAGGGCGACCCGGCGGCAGGAACGCCACTTTTCGGTCAGGCGGCCCGTCTCGCCGATGTGGGCGTCGTAGTCGTACGAGGTGGTGTTTCCGCACATCGCGGTGTACTCGAAGTTCGTGCCGCCGTGGTAGACGTAGTAGTTGTAGCCGCAAGCCGCCTCCGCCCAGCAGCGCCACGAGGCGTACTCAACGTCCGCGGCGGGGCGCGTGTGTCGCTCCGGGTCGCCCCAGAGGTCGTACCAGCCCGTCCAGAACTCCGTCGAGAAGAGCGGGGCATCAGGGAAGAGTTCGCGCTGCGCGGGCATCAGGTCCGCCGGGTTGTGCGAGTTGACGCACTCCACGGTCCCGGCGCAGTGGCCGACGCAGGTGATAAGAGGAACGTCGATGCCGCGCTTCAGCAGGCCGTCGCGGACATAACGCTGGTACTCGTCGTCGGTCGGCATGTCCTTGCCGCGCGTCCAGCGCAGGTTCGCGTACTCGTTCTCCACCTGCACCAGGAGGACGCCCCCTCCCTGTGTCCACTGGTGCCGGGCGATGATCGGACAGACGGCGTCGAAGTAGCGGTCCACGCAGTCCAGGAAGGGCCGGT
>DATLHN010000195.1:0-6582 GCA_035539875.1 Armatimonadaceae bacterium | reverse complement strand
GTACGTCGAGGACCCGATGAGCGTCTACTTCGAGAAGTCCCTCGCGGATCAGGCGCGGGCCGTGACCAGCAGCGCCACCTCGCCGGAGTGATCGCCGGGGCAGGTGACGGTGACAGCGCCATCGGTGCCGCCGCGCAGGGTGGCGTCGCCGCCCCGGAGCGGGGCGCAGGCGACCGGGTCCGACCACGTTAGGGCGTACGCGCCGGGGCCGAGCGGCAGGCGCAGTTTCAACGGGCCGCCGGACGCGGGCACCCCTTCCACGTAGACGGCACAGCGCCGCGCCGCAGGCTCGCCGCCGGTCATCGCCTGCGCGGCCGTTCCCTTCGGAGCGCCTTCGGCGAGAACGCTGCCGCCCGTGGGGCGCATCTCCCAGACCCGCGCGCCCTCGACGAAGCGGCGCAGGAACCCGAACTGGCGGCGCAGCTCCGCCCCGCCGTAGCCCGGCGTCTTGCCCCCGATCTTCGCCGTCCCGTCCGGGCGCTCCGGCGTGAACGAGTAGTCGAGGTGGCCGAACATCCCGCCGCCCGCGAGCAGGAAGCGCCACGCCTCGCGCCGGTACGGCTCCGCGCTCTGGCCCGCGAAGCCGGTCTCGTCGTCGGCGAGGACGCGGGCGACGTCCTGGTTCTCGGTCGCGGCGCGCGGCTGCGCGTAGTGGAAGTTGCAGATGGCGACGTTCGGGTCCACGTTTTCGAGGCGGCGGTACTGGTTGGCGTAGTTGACCGCGATCAGGCGGGCGGGGTCCTGCGCCTTCACGAGCGCCGCCACGTGCCGGTGCCACGCGTCGTCCATGGTGCCGTCCTTGTAGGAGTACGGCTCGTTGCACAGCTCGACGTACACGTTGTCGAACCCGGAAAGCTCCGCGAGCGCCTTGCGGACGAACGCCTCCTGGTGGCGCAGCAGCGCCGTCTCGTCCAGCCGGTAGACTCGCGCCCGGTCGCGCGGGCCGACCCCCTGGGCGTTGTTGTCGGGGTGCATCGGGCTGGCCCGCCACAGGCCGTCGTTGTACCAGAAGCAGAACAGGACGTACTCGACAAGTACGCCGCGCCGCCCGGCCTGCGCGCAGAAGTCCCTGAGCCGCGCCCAGTAGGCGGGGTCCCACGCCTCCAGGTCCCAATTCCCGGCGGCGTCCGCGCGCTTCCACGGGCAGACGTACCGCTCCGGCCGGGGCGCGAGCGTGTTGTGCTCAATGCCGAACTCGCCCGGCAGTTCGCGGTACGTCCCCGAGAAGACGCGGCACTGGTTCAGGCCGTCCTTCGCCATCGCGTCCAGGTAGGGGACGTAGTCGAAGTCGGCGTTCAGTACCGCGCCGTAGTGCTCGCCGGAGCCGACCGCTACGATGGGCTTGCCCCGGAACTCCAGGTAGCGCGGGTTCTTCTCGTAAACCTTCATCACGGATACGTTGAAGACCGCCGCCTCCGCTACCTCCTTTCCGGGCCGGACGGAGCCGCCAGAAGCGCGCGCACCAGCACGAACGCCCAGATGCCGAGGCCCGCCAGTTCGAGGAAGCCCGTGAACCCCATCGGCAGGAAGGCGCGGCCGGTGTAGTCGGTCGCCGTTTCCAGGCCCACGCGCAGGGCGTTGCCGACGTTCAGAAGCCAGAACGCGGCCCAGAGCGCGAGGGGCGGCGTTCCCGCCGCCGCCGACTCCCGCCCGCAGAGGCGGGGGACCGTGTGCAGCGCGACGCCGAGGATCATCTGCGAGATGAAGCCGACGGTCACGGCGTGGCGGATCGCGCCGGTGTAGGCGTGCGAGAAAGTCGCCCCGGTGAGCGCGAGGTGCAGCGGCTCCCACAGCAGCATCCCCCCGGCGAACAGCAGCCAGCCGAAGGCCGCGCGGACGAACCTGTGCTCGGGGCCGGGAGCAGCCGGGGCGGCAGAGACGCGGGCGCTGGCGACCAGCAGCGCGGCGGCGACGGCGAGGAGCATGCCCGCGCCGTGGTAGAGCCAGCCGGTGCCGTCGTTCAGCCCCGACCGGTAGTAGAGCGCCCAGCCGACCATCCGCAGCGCCAGCGCGGCGTTCCAGAGCAGGAAGCCCGGCTCGGCCAGGGCGCGCCGCGCGGGGGGAAAGCCGAAGTCCGACGACAGCCGCGATAGGGCGACGCCGAAGATCATCATGGGGACGAAGCCGAGGAACTGCGCCTCCCGGTACGGCACGAACCACTCGGCGACGAAGGCCACCCGCGCCGTCGGGTCGGCGTGGTGCGACGCCAGGAACACGACCGGCTCCGCGGCGGCGGCCACGAGCCACCAGCCGAGCGCGGCGAACACGAACCGGGTCTGCCAGGGCATCGGCAGCCCGGTGCGGTGCCGGGTCAGGCCGATGTTGGCGACGAACAGCAGCACGGCGAGGGTCTGCATCGCGGCGGACGCCGCGCCTGCCGTCAGCCACGCGTTACGCCCGTCGCCCGCCGCCGCCCGCAGCGCCAGCATCGGCTCCGCCAGGAAGCGCAGCGCGATCGCCAGCGACAGGAGCGCCAGCGACGCGTACCCGAGCCGGTGGAACAGCGCGGCACGCTCCGTGCGGGGCGGGTGGTGCTGGAGCGCGAAGCCGATCACGAAGAAGCCCACCCAGCCGTAGAGCTGCGAGTTGGCGTGGGCGCGGATGTAGGGCGCCCACGCGCTCGCGGTGAACGTCCCGCGCAGACCGATCCCGAGCAGCGCCACGGCCCCGAGCAGGCAGCCCGCCGTCAGCACGGTCAGGATTCCCGCCAGGAAGAAGGGGCGGAAGATGTGGACCTCGGCGCGCTCGGAATCCGGGTCCACGGCCCGCAGCCGGGCGGGGCGGGCGGCGATCGCGGTCGCCACGGTAGTTCTCCTTTCGGTCCCGCCGCCCGGGCGCGCATTGCGCGCCCGGGCGGCAGGGTCCGTCGTGCGGGCGGCGCTCAGGCGGCCCGCCGCAGGGCCTCGACCTCGGCCTCGGCCGGGACGGCTTCCGCCTGGCGGCCCTTTTCGAGCGACCAGCCGAAGCGCAGGCCGACCACGAACCAGCCGAGCGCGACGATCCCCGCCGCGAACACCGTGTCTCCCACGGCCCGCAGCCAGCGCAGCACCTGCATGTGGTCCTGCTGGAGGAACTCGGCCGAGCGGGCGTACCAGAGCCCGGTGTCCATGCTGGCGATGGTCTGGAGGATGCCGATCGGCAGCAGCGACAGGAGCACCATCGCCGCCAGGCCGCCGTTGATGGCCCAGAAGGCGAAGGCGAGCGGCCGGTCGTTCCAGGTCCGGCCCAGCGTCAGACCCTTGAGGCAGAAGAGCATCAGGCCTATGCCGAGCATCCCGTACACCCCGAACAGCGCCGTGTGCCCGTGTACCGGCGTCGTGTTCAGCCCCTGCATGTAGTACAGGGCGATCGGGGGGTTGATCAGGAAGCCGAACAGGCCCGCGCCCACCAGGTTCCAGAACGCCACGGCGACGAAGAAGTAGATGGGCCACTTGTACGCGCCCACCCAGCGCCGCGCCCGCGACAGGTTCAGGTTCTCGTAGGCCTCGAAGCCGATCAGCGTCAGCGGCACGATCTCCAGGGCGGAGAAGGTCGCCCCGAGCGCGAGGACGCCGACCGGGGTGCCGCTGAAGTACAGGTGGTGCATCGTCCCGATGATGCCGCCCGACAGGAAGATCGTGGTCGCGAACAGGGTCGAGGCGGTCGCCGTGCTGGTGCGCAGCAGGCCCATCCGGGTGAACAGGAAGGCGATCACCACGGTCGCGAAGACCTCGAAGAACCCCTCCACCCACAGGTGGACGACCCACCAGCGCCAGTACTCCGCCATCGCCAGGTGCGTGTGGCGGCCCCACATCAGGCCCGCGCCGTAGAACGACGCGATGGCGAAGCAGGAGATGAAGAACAGCCCGAGCAGGTGCCGGTTCTCCAGCGGGTTGCGGAACGCGGGCCAGAGGGCGCGGGCCATCAGGCCGAGCCAGATGAACAGCCCCGCGAACAGGAAGATCTGCCAGAAGCGGCCCAGGTCCACGTACTCGTAGCCCTGGTGGCCGAACCAGAAGTTGACCTCGTTGCCCAATCGCTGCTGGACGCCGAACCACTGCCCGGCCATCGACCCGACCACGATCACGAGGAGCGCGCCGAACAGGACGTTGACCCCGAGCTTCTGGAACTTCGGCTCGTACCCGGAGATCGCCGGGGCGACGAACAGGCCGGTCGCCAGCCACGCCGTGGCGATCCAGAAGATGCCGAGCTGCGTGTGCCAGGTGCGCGTCACCGCGTAGGGGAGCCACTCCCCGATCGGGATGCCGAAGAACGCCTGCCCCTCCACCCCGTAGTGGGCGGTGACCGCCCCGAGGCCGACCTGCGCCACGATCAGGGCCGCCACGGTCCAGAAGTACTTCAGGGTCGCCTTCATCGAGGGCGTCGCCTGGAGCGCCAGCAGCGGGTCGTGCTCGGGCGCGGGGTGCGCGGGCTCCTCCCGGTGCTTCTGGACGGCGTTGTACCAGGCCAGAGCGCCCACCCCGCCGAGGAGGAAGACGACGCTCAGCACCGACCAGAAGATGATCGCGCCCGTGGGGCGGTTGTCGATCAGGGACTCGGCGGGCCAGTTGTTGGTGTAGGTGATGTCGCTGCCGGGGCGGTTGGTGCCGCAGGACCAAGCCGTCCAGAAGAAGAACGCGTTCATCTGGTGCTGGCGGGCGTCGGTCTTGATCGACTCGCGCGGGATCGCGTACGCGTTTCGCAGCTTGTCGAACGCCGGGTCGCCGCGGAACAGGCCCGCGTAGTGCCCCGCCACCTCGCGGATCGCCGCGGCGCGCGCGGGGGACACCGTCAGGACGCCCGCGCCCGCGTCGTAGGTGTTGGTCCGCATCTCCGCCTTGAGCCGCGCCTGGAGCGGGGCCTGCTGCTCCAGCGAGAGTTTGTCGAAGGCGACCCCGTGCCGGGCCTTCGACCAGTGCTCCAGCAGGGCGACGCTTTCGCGGTGCAGCCAGTCCGCCGACCAGTCCGGGGCGACGTACGCGCCGTGCCCCCAGATCGAGCCGACCTCCTGGCCGCCCATGGACTGCCAGACGTTCTGCCCCTCGCGGATGTCCTCCGCGGTGAACAGGGTTGTTCCGTCGGTCGTGACCACGCGCTGGGGGATGGGCGGCATCTGCCGGTAAATCTCCCAGCCGTAGTACCCGAGGACGGCGAAGGAGGCGACCATCACGCTCACCAACCCGACCCAGAGCCGTTTGTAACTCATCGAATCCTCTCCCGGGAGCGGCGGGCGGCCCGCGCCGCCGCCGCCGCCCTGCTCGCTTCACAAAGCGTTACAAGCAGAGCATAATCGCATTTAAATAGGATGTCAAGGTATTTTTATCCGATTATCCACTTCGCGGTACAATGGGAGCGGAGGAGCAGCCGATGCAGCGTCACGTGAGTTTGCGGCCCCTGTCGCGGGACCACCACGGTGGACTGGTCCACGCCCGGCGTCTGTCCCGGGCGGCGGACGGCGGGGCGGCCGAGCGCCGCGCCGCCGCGGACGCCTTCGACCGGGCGTGGCGGGCCGAGATCCTCGAACACTTCGCGGAGGAGGAGCGCCACCTGCCGCCGCTCCTGGCCGGGGCCGCGGCCTCCGAAGCGGCGGCGCGGCTGCTGGGCGAGCACGCGGACCTGCGCGCGCGGGCGGAGATCGTGCGGGCGTCGGCGGAGCCGGAGGCGATGCGCGCGCTCGGCGAGCGCCTCACCGAACACATCCGCTGGGAGGAGCGCGAACTGTTCCCGCTCCTGGAACGCTCGCTGACCGAGGCGCAGCTGGACGCCCTCGAAATCGCCCTGGCGCGGGGCGAGCAGCCCGGACGGGTAGGAGGCGGAGAGAGATGATCTCGCAGACGGCGGAGTACGCGCTGCGCGCCATGGTCTTCCTCGCGGAGGAGGGCGAGCCGCGCACCATACAGCAGATCGCGGGCGTGACCCGGGTCCCGAGCGGCTACCTGTCGAAAGTGATGCAGGGGATGGCGCGGCAGGGCCTGGTCCGTTCGCAGCGCGGCCTCGGCGGCGGGTTCGCGCTGGCGATACCCCCCGAAAACCTGACGATCTACGACATCGTGCAGGCGGTGGACCCGGTCCAGCGGATCACCCACTGCCCGCTGAACCTGCCCGCGCACCAGCGGGAGTTGTGCCCCCTGCACCGGCGTCTGGACGACGCCGCCCGGCTGACCGAGGAGAGCTTCCGCGCGTCGCGCCTCGCCGACCTGATCCGCGGGGGCGAGCCGACCTTCGGCCCCGGGGTCGCGCCGCTTCCAATGGCGACGGCGCTTCCCGAGGGGGAGGACCGGAAGCCGTGAGGAACCGTCCGGCGGCAGCGCGGCTGGCGCTGCTCGGCGCGGGGCACGCGTTCGCGGCGCTCGGCTTCGCGGGGGCGTTCCTCCCGCTCCTGCCCACCACCCCGTTCCTGCTGCTCGCGGCGGCCTGCTACCTGCGCAGTTCGGAGCGGCACCACCTCTGGCTGATGCGCCACCCGGTCTTCGGCCCGTCGCTGCGCGCCTACCAGGAACAGCGCGCGCTGCCGCCGCGCGTCAAGCGGCTCGCCCTGGTCCTGCTCTGGACCTCGCTCGGCTTTTCGGCCTGGCGCGTGAGCCACCGGCCCGGCCTGATGCT
>DATLHN010000194.1:0-7695 GCA_035539875.1 Armatimonadaceae bacterium | reverse complement strand
GGCGGCGGCGGCGCGCGTACCACCGCCCCCGCCGTCACCACCGCCGGGTCGCCTGCCCCGGCCCCTTTCCGGCTTCATCGGGCGTGAGCGCGAGGTGGAGGAGGTCGGCCGGTGCCTGGCGTCGTCGCGCCTGGTCACCCTCACCGGCTTCGGCGGCGTGGGCAAGACCCGGCTGGCGCTCCGGGTGGCGGAGACGGCCGCCGACGACTTCCCCGACGGCGCGTGGTTCGTGGACCTGGCCCCGCTCTCCGACCCGGACCTCGTGCCGCAGGCGGTGGCGGGAACTCTGGACGTCGCGGAGTCGCCGGGCCGCCCCTTCCTCCGCGCGGTGATCGACCACCTGCGGACGCGGAACCTGCTTCTGCTGATCCTGGACAACTGCGAGCACGTCCTCCAGGCGAGCGCGGACCTGGCGGACGCGCTCCTGCGCGAATGCCCGGGCCTGCGCATCCTGGCGACCAGCCGGCAGCGGCTCGGCGTCACCGGGGAGACGGAGCGGCGCGTCCCCCCGCTCGCCCTCCCGGACCTGGGGCGACTGCCCCCGTCCGCGGCATCCACGGGGGAGAAGGACGCCGCCTTCGTCCTGATGGACTTCGAGGCGGTGCGCCTGTTCGTGGAACGCGCCCGGCGCGTGCGGCCCGACCTGCGGCTGGACGACGCGACCCTGCGCACTATCGCCGACATCTGCGTGCGCCTCGACGGCATCCCGCTCGCCATCGAACTGGCCGCGGCGCGGATGAAGGTCCTCGGCCCGGAACAGTTCGCTGAGCGCCTTTCGGACCGCTTCCACCTTCTGACCGGGGGAGACCGGGCGGCCCTGCCGCGCCAGCAGACCTTGCGCGCCCTGATCGACTGGAGTTACGACCTGCTGCCCGAGGAGGAGAAGACCCTCTTCCGGCGGCTCTCGGTCTTTGCCGGGGGGTGGACCCTGGAGGCGGCGGAGTCCGTCTGCGCGGGCGGGGAGGGACTGGAGGCGTGGGAGGTCCTGGACGGGCTCGCCGGACTGGTGGAGCGGTCCCTGGTGATCACGGAGCCCGGTGCCGCGGGCGGGGGCGTGCTGCGCTATCGCCTTCTGGAGACGGTGCGCCAGTACGCCGCGGAGAAGCTGCGCGAGAGTAGCGGCGGTAGCGGGGAGGGGGAAGAGGCGGCCCAGCTGCGCGGGCGACACCGCGACTACTTCAACTCCTTCTGCCGGACTGCCTTCTCCGAACTGTTCCGTTCGGAGCAGAGGGCGTGGTTCGACCGGCTGGAGGTCGAGCACGACAACCTGCGGGCGGCGCTGGCCTGGTGCCTGGAAGGCCCCGGCGGGGCGGAAGCGGGCCTGCGCCTGTGCATCTCGCTCCAGCCCTACTGGTCGCTGCGCGGCCACCTGACCGAAGGGCGCGCCCACGTCCGGGCGGCCCTGGCGCGCGCCGCGGCCGACGACGCCGTGTCCGGGCTGATCCGGTCGGGCGCGCTGGTGGCGGCGGGCAACCTGGCCACGGAGCAGGGGGACTACGCCGAGGCGCGTTCCCTGTTCGAGGAGGCGCTGGCCGTGCGGCGCGAACTGGGGGACGTGAGCGGCGTGTCCGCCGCGCTCAACAACCTGGGGCAGATCGCCCTGGACCAGGGCGACTACACCGCGGCGACCTCCTTCCTGGAGCAGGCGCTCGCGATCAACCGGGAACGGGACAACCCGACCTGGCGGGCATACAACCTGGGCAACCTCGGGGTCATCGCCTACCGGCTGGGGAATTACGCGGCGGCCCGGGCATACAGCGAGGAGTCGATGGCGATCCACCGCGAGCGCGGCAACCGGCTTCACGAAGCCTCGGACCTGAACAACCTCGCCCGGGTGGCGACCGCGCAGGGCGACGAGCAGGGGGCGTGGGACTACGCCGAGCGGGCGCTCGCCATCAACCGGGAACTCGGCATACCCGCGGGCGAGTCCGGCGACCTCGACGTACTGGGCCGGGTGGCGCAGCGGCGCGGCGACTACGCCCTGGCCCACTCCCTGTATGCAGGGGCCCTTCGGATGCGCCGCGGTCTGGCGACCAAGGAGGGTATACTGGCGTCGCTCGAATCTCTGGCCTCGCTGAGAGCGGAGCAGGGCGGCGGGCACGAGCAGCACGCCGCCCTCCTCTACGGCGCGGCGCAGGCGCTGCGCGAGAGCATCGGGGCTCCGCTCCCGCCCCGAGACCGGGAAGAATACGAGCGCGACGTCGCCGCGCTGCGCGAGGGGCTCGGCGAGGAGCGCTTCGCGGCGGCGTGGGCCGACGGTCGCGCCCTGTCGCTGGAGCGGGCGATGGACGTCGCGCTGCGCGAGGTGCCGTAAGCGCAAACACGCGGAGCGAATAGGAAGGGAAGAAGCGGGCACTATGGCTGTACCCAAAGAAACAATCCGGCTCGGTCAGGTCGAGGTCCGCTTTCTGCTCGACGGCGACCACACGGCGGGACGGATGTCGATGTTCGAGTTCCTCGTGCCCCCCGGCGCGCGCGTCCCCGCGGCCCACTACCACGAGCACGTGGACGAGGCGGCCTACGGCCTGGAGGGCGTGCTCACCTTCACCGTGGGCGGGGAGGCCCACGAACTCGGGCCGGGCGACCGCTGCTTCATCCCCCGCGGGGCCGTCCACCACTTCGTCAACGCAGGGACGGAGCCGTCGCGCACGCTCGCGGTGCTCACGCCCGCCCGGATCGGTCCGGCGTACTTCCGCGACATGGCCGCCCTGCTCACCGCCGGCGGCCCGCCCGACCCGGCGCGGGTGGCTGAGGTCATGCGCCGCCACGGACTCGTCGTGGTACCGCCCCCGTCGCCTGGCTGACTCCCGTTAGCGGGCCCACGACCCGGCGCTGTGGGACGGCACTATGAGAGCTATTGAGGCATATAATGGGACGACCGGCGCCGATGCCGCCGGGGCTCAGGGAGTCCCGGCGCTAAGGGAAAGGGAGCGGGCATGATGAGCGGCGACGACATCGAGCGGATCGTGCGCGAGGGGATGGCGGAGACCGGCGCGGACGGCGCACGCCGCGTGCTCGTCATCGTGCCGGACGGCACCCGCACCGCGCCCGTGGGGCCGGTCTTCCGGGTCGTGTGGGAACGCCTGCGCAGCGGTAGAGCGAACGGGGCGGCGTCGGTAGACGTGATGGTAGCCCTGGGCACGCACCAGCCGATGACCGAGGAGGCGATCTGCCGCCGCATCGGCATCACGGCGGAGGAGCGCACGGGCGAGTTCCGGGACGTCCGCCTGCTCAACCACGCGTGGGACGACCCGGCGCAGCTCGCGCCGCTGGGGACGATCGCGGCGGCGGAGATCGAGCAACTGACGGGCGGCCTCTTCGCCCAGGACGTGCCGGTGACGATCAATCGGGCCGTATTCGACTACGACCACCTCGTGATCATAGGGCCGGTGTTCCCGCACGAGGTCGTGGGCTTCTCCGGGGGCAACAAGTACCTTTTTCCCGGCGTTTCGGGGCCGGAGGTGCTCAACTTCTTCCACTGGCTCGGCGCGGTCATCACCAGCCCGCGCGTGATGGGACACAAGTGGACGCCCGTGCGCGCGGTCGTGGACCGGGCGGCCTCGCTCGTCCCCGTCCCTACCACCGCCTTCTGCCTGGTGGTGCGCCCGCACGGCGAAGGTGACGCAAGCGCCCACCCGGACGGCGAACTGGCCGGGCTGTTCGCCGGGCCGGTCCGGGACGCCTGGTCGCGCGCCGCCGACCTCTCCGAGACGCTGCACATCGTGCGCGTCCCGAGGCCGTTCCACACCGTGCTCGCCTGCGCCCCGCGGATGTACGACGAGATATGGGTGGGGGCGAAGTGCATGTACAAGCTGGAGCCCGTGGTCGCCGACGGCGGCGAGTTGATCATCTACGCCCCGCACATCCACGGCTTCGCCGTGACCCACGACGCGGCGATCCGGCGCATCGGGTACCACACGCGTGACTACTTCCTCAAGCACTGGGACCGCTTCAAGGACGAACCCTGGGGTGTCCTGGCGCACTCCACCCACGTGCGCGGCGTCGGCGCCTTCGAGGACGGAGTCGAGAAGCCGCGCATACGCGTGACGCTCGCCACCGGCATACCGGAGGCGGAGTGCCGCGCCGTCAATCTCGGCTACCGCAACCCGGAGTCGATCCGCCCGGAGGAGTACGCGGGCCGCGAGGAAGAGGGCGTGCTGATGGTGCCGCGCGCCGGGGAGATGCTGTACCGCCTGGACACCCCCCCGGCGTGGGCGCGTCCGCAGTAAGTCCGTCGCGCGCGAGTTCATCGGGTCGCCGAGCGTCAGAACTCGACGACGGCTTTGAGGACGCCGCTTTGCGGGTCGAGCAGGGACTCGAAGGTGGCGGAAAGGTCGGACGCGGGCAGGCGATGGGTGATCCAGGGGCCGGTGTCGATCTGCCCGGACTCCATCAGGGCGAGGACGCGTCGGAAGTCGTCCGGGGTGCTGTTGCGGCTGGCGAGCAGGGTCGTCTCGCGGCGGTGGAACTCCGGGTCGTGGAAGGTCACGTCGCCCGCGAACAGGCCGACGAAGACCAGGCGCCCGCCGTTCGCCACGTAGCCGAACGCCCCGTGCATCGAGGCCGAACTGCCGGTCGCGTCGAAGACGGCGGTGGGGAACTCGCCGCCGTTGAGGGCGAGGACCCGTTCCCGGGCGGCGTCGGCGTCCGCTTCGGAGACTACGTCCGTAATGCCGAAGGCGTCGCGCGCGAAGGCGAGGCGCGCCGGGTTCAGGTCGCGCACGAGGATGCGGCCCGCGCCCCGCGCCTGGAGGAAGGGCAGGGTTGAGAGGCCGATGGGACCCGCGCCGATCACGAGTACGCTCTCGCCCGGCTCGATGCCCGCCCGCTCCACCGCGTGCGCCCCGATGCCCAGCGTCTCCACCAGCGCCAACTGCTCCAGCGGGAGTGTCTGCGACGGGTGCAGATTGCGCGCGGGGACGACGAGGAAGTCGCGCATGCCGCCGTCGGAGTGGACGCCGAGGACGGACAGGCTCGTGCAGCAGTTGGGCTTGCCGAGGCGGCAGGCGATGCAGGTCCCGCAGTTCAGGTACGGCTCGACCGCGCACCGGTCGCCGACCGCGACGTTCTCCACGCCCGCGCCGACACCGACCACCTCCACCCCCAGCTCGTGCCCGAGGACGCGCGGGTACTGGAAGAAGGGCTGCCGCCCGCGATAGGCGTGGTAGTCCGTGCCGCAGATGCCGACGTGGCGGACCCGGACCAGCGCATCGCCCGGGGCGAGGGCGGCGGGGTCCGGCTCGGGCGCGCCCGCGTCGAACGAAAAGCGGCCCGGCTCCTCCAGCGTGAGCGTCTTCATGCCTCGATCGCCTCCGTTAGCCGCGCGGGCGTCTTGCCGAACCGGGCGACGTACTCGTCGCGCGTGGACACCAGGCGCACGGGCACTTTCTTGTCGTGGTGCAGGGCGATGTCCGAAAGGTGGTGGTCCAGGAACGGGTTCGAGAACCGCTCCAGCGTCTGGTTCGCGAACGCCTCGGCGTCGGGAACGCGGTCGCGCACCGTCGGCACGATCTCCTCGAAGAGCAGGCCGTGCAGCCATTCGCGGATGGACGGAACGGCCAGCGCCTCGCGGACGAGCTTTACCTCGGGGTGGTGTTTGCGGGTGTAGGCGACCAGACCGGTGTGCGCGCCGTTCAGGATGCGGACCTTGCGCAGGGCGTAGGGCATGATGTCGGGCACGCGCAGTATGGACGGGTGCCCGGAGAAGACGTGCGTGCCCGGCTTGTCCTCCAGCGCCCAGAAGGCGAACGGCTCGGCGACGGTAAGCAGCGGGTCCTCGGCGAGCAGGGGGTGCCCGGCGGGCCTGCCGGAGACGATGCGGTCCACGAGCGAGTTCGGCCAGGAGCAGTCGTCGCGCAGGTACCGGAGGAACTGTTGGTCGGCGTCCCAGCCCCAGAGGTGTGCCTGCTCCAGTACCAGTTCTTTGAGGCGGTCGCCGTTGCGCTCGAACAACTCGCAGGGGAGGAGGAGGACGGCTTGCTGGGCCACCTCGTAGCGCGCCTTCAGCAGTACGAGCAGGCGCGCCGGGAACGAGCGCGGGGCCACAGACGTGTCGGCGGGCGGCCGGGCTGCGTCGGCGTCGTCGAGCACCAGACCCGCCTCGGTCGTATTGGAGAGGATGCCCACGAGGCGCGGGTCGCGGGCCGTCTCGACCACTTCCGGCCACTCGCCGGACGCCGTGTACGCCGCCTGGATGCTCTCGACGCGCTGCACCCGGTCGACCTTCCGGCCGTTCTCCATGCCGCGCACGACGACGTGGTACTTTCCGCCCGCCTCCGTCAGCAGCCGCGCCCGCTCCCCGTCCGTGGACTGCACCACCACGATGCCCAAAGGCACCCGCCCGGGTACCCTCTGGGTGCCTTCGTTCATCTCCTGGACGAACAGGTCCGCGAAGGCGCGCAGGAAGTTGCCCGCGCCGAACTGGAGGAGCAGCAGTCCCTTTTCGTCCATCGTCAGGTCATCACCCCGTCTTTGAAGAGGGCTATCTCGCGGTAGCCGTTGACTTCGTTGCGCGCGAGATACTCGCCGCTCGCGGTCGCCAGGACGCGCGCCAGGAGTTCGTCGGCGAGGGTTTCCAGGGGGACGCTCTCGTCCACCAGGCGGCCCGCGTCGAAGTCGATCCAGTGGGGCTTGCGCCGCGCGAGGTCGCCGTTCGTGCTCAGCTTCAGGGTCGGGACGCACGTCCCGAACGGCGTCCCGCGCCCCGTGGTAAAGAGGAGCATCTGCGCCCCGGCGGCGGCAAGCGTGGTACAGGAGACCACGTCGCTGCCGGGACCCCACGCCAGCGCCAGTCCGCCGCCCTTCGCCCGGGCCGCGTCCGGGTCCAGGGGGACGCCGTAGTCGAGAACGTGGCGCACGGGCGCGCGCGTGCCGCCCTTCTGGACGCAGCCGAGCGACTTCTCTTCCAGGGTGGTGATGCCGCCCGCCTTGTTGCCCGGGGCCGGGTTCTCCGAGATCGGCTCGTCGTAGCGCCGGAAGTAGTCCTTGAAGCCGTTGATCATCCCCTCGATGGCGTGGAACGTCTCCTCCGTGCCGGCGCGCGCCATCAGGAGTCGCTCCGCGCCGAACATCTCCGGGACCTCGGTGAGGATAGACGTCCCGCCCCAGTCGCTCAGCCGGTCCGCCAGGACGCCGACCAGGGGGTTGGCGGTGAGGCCGGAGAAGCCGTCGGAACCGCCGCACTTCATCCCAAGCACGAGCCGCGACGCCGGGACGACCTGCCGCGCGTCGCCCGCGCAGACTTCGGCCAAATCTTCGATCTGGCGTACGGCCTCTTCAACCTCGTCGCCCGCCTCCTGCGCCGCGAAGTAGCGCACACGCCCCGGATCGGCGCAGCGCAGCGCCGCTACCTGGTCGGCGAGCTGGTTGTTCTCGCAGCCGAGGCCCATCAGGAGCAGGCCGCCGCAGTTCGGGTGGGCCGCGAGCGCGGCCAGCACGCGGCGCGTGATGCCGAGATCACCCCCGATCTGCGCGCAGCCGTAGGGGTGCGTGAACGCGTAAACCCCGTCCACCGGGCCGCCGTTCTCGCGGGCGAGCCGGGCGTGCGCCCGCCGCGCCGCCTCCTCCGCCGCGCGGTTGATGCAGCCGACAGTACACAGAATCCATATCTCGTTGCGGATGCCCACCCGCCCGTCCGCGCGCACGTACCCGCGGAAGGTAGGCACGTCGCCCCCGTCTCCGGCGTGCCAAACAAGG
>DATLHN010000193.1:0-7285 GCA_035539875.1 Armatimonadaceae bacterium | reverse complement strand
TCGGAAGGGAGGGGGAAAGCGGCGTCGGGTGGCTGCCGGGGCGCGCCGGGCGAAGGGCGATAGTCCCCCCTCCCTTCCGAGGGACGAGGGCGGGGGGAGAGGTGCCCCTCAGTCGCAGACGGCGGGCATGTTGGCGTTCGTCGCCCGGTCTTCGGCGAACGTGTACGCCCCGCCTTCAAAATACCACCGCGAGCAGCGGCGCGACTCCTTCGCGCTCAGCCACTTGGCGTGCCCGTCGGCGAACGAGATGTTGTTTCCGCCGTTGTGCCGGTCGGCGGGCTGGTAGTAGCCCGCGGGCCGCAGGTAGGTCCACCAGAACGGGCGCGTGGTGAAGTTGCCGCCGCTGGCGTCGGCGTCGATGGAGAAGACGATGTCGGCGGGGCGCTCCAGGCTCGCGATGGTCACCGCGTTGAAGGTGGTGTACCCGAAGACCTGGTTCACCGCGTAGTGGCCGTTGTAGATGTCGGCGTAGGTCTTGCCGTCCTTGGCGACGTAGGTCGCTTCGTAGGTGCCGCTCGGGCATTTGAAGATGTCGATGGACTTGACGTAGGGCAGGATCTGACCCTGCCAGGAGCAGTAGTTGCGCGTGGTGGTCGGGTAGTTCACGCAGTAGTACGGGGCCGCCGCCTTCGGGTAGGTCTCGTCGTAGTCCTGCGCGTACATCATCACCGCCGCGCTGATCTGCTTGTTGTTCGACAGGCAGGCCGCGCCGCGCGCCTTCTCGCGCGCCTGGGCGAAGACCGGAAAGAGTATGGCCGCCAGGATCGCGATGATCGCGATGACGACGAGCAGTTCGATCAAAGTGAAAGCGGAGCTTTCACGGCGCGTGAATGCGGCGCGGGGCGCGGGCGACTCGCGATGAGTACGGTACATGGCTTTACGCCTCCTTGGGGCGGGGGACTGGCGCGCAGGACGCGCGCTCGACCAGCGTGACGGGCAGGCGGACGCTCGGGAACGACTCGGCCCGGTCCTCGATCCTCTCGATGAGCTGCTCCAGCGCGAGGACGCTGGCCTCGGCGTTCGGGTGGCTCACGGACGTCAGCGGCGGGTACGCCGCGCGCGAGAGCACCGAGTCGCCGTAGTGGATGACGGACATCGCCGCGGGCACCTTGATTCCCGCCTCGTGAAGCGCCTGGAGCGCGCCCATCGCCGCGTAGTCGTTGCGCGCGAAGACCGCGGTCATCCCCGCCGCCTCGGGGCGCGCCAGCAGGCGGCGCATCTGGAGGTAGCCCCGGCGCACCTGGTCGGGGTCCTCCTCCCCGAACTCCTCGACGCCCGTCGCGCCAGCCGCGGCGCGCAGCGCGGCGCGGAAGCCGAGGACGCGGGTCGGGAGCGGGTCGCGGTCGGCGTACGCGCCCCAGAGCGCGCCGATGCGCCGGTGCCCGAGCCCGACGAGGTGCTCGACCGCGAGGACCGCGCCGTCGTATTCGCTCCACGTGACGACGTCCGCGCGGGTGCCGTCCTCCAGTGACGCCGTCACGTACGCGACGGGCTTCCCGCCGAGCGGCAGGCGGTCGGGCGGCTCGTCCGACGGCGCGATGTAGATCAGCCCGTCGATGCTGCTCCCGGCGGCGAAGCTGTCCGTGTCGCTGCTGACGATCAGGCGGTATCCGCGCAGCCGCGCCTTTGCCTCGACCGCCTCCAGAATGCGGAGGAACATCGCCTCGGTCAGGCTCCGGTAGTAGAGGCCGATGGAATGGGTCTTGCCGGTCGCGAGCGCGCGGGCCAGCGCGTTCGGCCGGTATCCCAGCTCGTCCGCCGCGCGCCGGATGCGCTCGATGGTCGGCTGCGAGATGGGCATGTGCATCTTGTTGTTGAGCACGCGCGAGACGGTGCCGGTGGAAACCTCCGCCCGCTTCGCGATGTCCGCCAGTGTCGCCACGACTGCCCCCTTCGGCCCCGTGATTGCCCGCCCTTCGTTAGGCAAACGCTGTATGCAAGCGCTTGTCTATCTTTGCACAGGTACGGGTGATCTGTCAACGGCCGGGGTAAAAACACCGGCGCGGCGTTCGTGCTGCCGGTGTCGGCCGGCGGCACACACATCGCCCGCAATCGCACTTAACTCGCGTTAGGCATTGACAATCTTCGGAAACGGTGTTAACCTAACGCGAGTTAAGCCGTGAAATCTTCCATGATCACCATGCGCGACATCGCGGTCCGCGCCGGCGTCTCCCGCTCGACCGTCTCGTTCGTGCTCAACGACAAGCACTCCGCGATGGGCGTCAACGAGGATACCCGGCGTCGGGTGCTCGAGGTCGCCTCGGAACTCGGCTACCGGCGCAACGAGCTTGCCCGCGCCGTCGTCACCGGCAAGAACCGCGTCTTCGGCTTCGTCGTCCCCGGCTTCGGGCTGGAGTCCGAGGTCGTGTCGCGCATCCTCGCCGGGGTCATGGATGAGGCGGAGGCCCGCCACTACGCCGTGCAGGTGATCCGCCTCGCCCGCCCCGACGACGAGATCATCCGCCGCTGCGTCGAGCTGCGCCCCACCGGCCTCCTGTGCATCCAGACCGGCCCCGAGACGCTCCGGCACCTCCGGCAGGAGGTCTCGCGCTTCGGCATCCCGATCGCCGTGCTCGACAGCTCCCCGCAGCTGGAGGGCGGATCGCGCGTCCTCTCCGACGACCTCGCGGGGTGCCGCCAGGCTATCGACCACCTCGCCGACCTCGGGCACGCCCGCATCGCCTACGTCGGCGGCGACCCGAAGACGGTCGTGAGCCGCCTGCGCGAGGAGGGCTACCTCGCCGCGATGGCGGGGCGGCACCTTCCCGTGCTCGGGGGCTACGTCGAGAACGGCTACTGGAACGCCGAGGCGACCGAGGCGGCCACGGTCCGCCTTCTGGAAGACCCCGAGGACGCCCCGAGCGCGATCTTCTGCGCCGACGACAAGACCGCGATGGTGGTCTGCCGCACGGCGCGACGCCTCGGGCGCTCCGTCCCGGGCGACCTGTCCGTGGTCGGGTTCGCCGACCTCGCGATGGCCGCCTACGCCGACCCGCCGCTGACCACGGTCGCGCAGCCCTTCCCGGAGATGGGGCGCGTGGCGGTGCGGCGGCTCCTGGCCGCGGCGGCGGGCGAGACGCCGCCGCCGGAGGACCCGGGCGTCCCGCTCCCCGACGAGCTCGTGCCGACGCACCTGGTGGTGCGCCGGTCTACCGCCGCCGCACACCGTTGACGTTTCCGTTTCGGACGCCCGCGGCAGGGCGTCGCCGCAGGCCACAGTCGCCTGGAATGAGGAGGTTCTTTATGTCCGCTGTCACGCATCGCGTTCGCCGTTACCGCCACGCCTTTACGCTGATCGAGTTGCTCGTAGTCATCGCAATCATCGCCATCCTGGCGGCGATCCTGTTCCCGGTCTTCGCGCAGGCCCGCGAGAAGGCGCGGCAGAGCGCGTGCCTTTCGAACACCAAGCAGATGTCGCTCGGGATCATGCAGTACACGCAGGACTACGACGAGATCCTGCCGATCCAGGGCGACCTGGCGCAGATGCGCGGCCGGTGGTACTTCCAGATCTACCCCTACGTCAAGAACCAGGACGTCTTCACCTGCCCCAACTTCCCCGAGGGCAAGATTCCCACCGCCAACCTCGCCGTCGGCGCGGGCGGCGCGAGCAGCGGCTACGGCTGGAACTCCGCGCTGGGCGACCCGCGCTCCGCCGTGGGCGGCGTGATCCGGTCGAGCTACAGCCTGGCCGACATCGCCAAGCCCGCCGAGACGATCGCGGTCGGCGACAGCGGCGCGACGCCCGCGAGCGGCAGCAACCTCTTCGGCGGCTACGTCATCGCGCCCCGCGACGTCAGCAAGGCCGGGTCCAACCCGCCGAGCGCGAGCCTGGCGATGTTCCGCCACCACACGACCCGCTCCGCGCCCGCCACGGCGGGCGGCATCACGTGCAGCCTGCCGCGCGAGGGGCGCTGCAACTTCTCGTTCCTCGACGGCCACTCCAAGTCGCTGAGCGTCCAGCAGGCGTACCAGGAGGCCCCGCCCGTCGGCGGCGTCCCGACCGAGGACGGCGTCGCCTGCGACGCGACGCCCGCCCCCAACGAGCCGGCGATCCTCCCGAACAGCCGCTACGTCCTGTGGAACATCCTGTAGAATCCGGTATGGAGCGAGACGTGCAATCACTTACGACACGGCGGGACTTCGTGCGCCGTTCCGCCCTTACCGCCGCCGCCGCGGCGGCGGCGCTGCCCCTGGCCGCCGGGGCGGAGTCAGAGCAGGAGCCGGCGGCGGAGACGGTCTACGACCTGGTCATCTACGGCGGCACCAGCGCGGCGGTGACGGCGGCGGTGCAGGCGCGGCGCATGGGAGCGACGGTGGCGATCGTCTGCCCGGAGAAGCACCTCGGCGGCCTCACCACCAGCGGCCTCGGCTGGACCGACTCCAAGGACGGCCGCGCCATCGGCGGGCTCGCCCGCGAGTTCTACGAGCGGGTGTGGAAGCACTACGCCGACGACGCGCGCTGGACCCGGCAGACGCGGGACTCGTACCTGGCGCAGAAGGTCAACGCGCAGCCCGGCCCGGCCATCGACGAGGCGCGAAAGGTGATGTGGACGTTCGAGCCGCACGCCGCCGAGCGCGTGGTCGAGGCGTGGCTGGCCGAGGAGAAGGTCCCGGTCTTCCGCGGCGAATGGCTGGACCGCGGCCCGAAGGGCGTCGAAAAGCAGGGCGCGCGGATCGCGGCGATCCGGACGCTCTCCGGGAAGCGGTTCCGCGGCCGGATGTTCCTGGACGCCGGTTACGAGGGCGACCTGATGGCCGCCGCAGGCGTCCCCTACCGCGTGGGCCGCGACAGCGCCCGCGAGTACGACGAGCCGCTCAACGGCGTCCGCTTCCCGATCAAGGGGGTGGACCGGTACCACGGCGAGGGCGCGTACGCCGGGATCGACCCGTTCGTCACCCCCGGCGACCCGAAGAGCGGCCTGATCCGCGGGGTCGAGGAGGTCTGGGAGACGGGGAAGCCGCAGCCGCTCGGCGACGCCGACCCCCTGCGCCTCCAGTCGTTCAACTTCCGGCTCTGCCTGACGCGCGAGCGGGCGAACCGCGTCCCCTTCGCGAAGCCGGAGGGTTACGACGAGCGGGAGTATGAGCTGCTGTTCCGCCTCCTCGCGGTGGGCAAGGAGTCGGGCTTCACGACGCAGGCGATGCCCAATCGCAAGACCGACTCCAACAGCCAGGGAAGCATGAGCGGCGACTTCGTGGGCGGAAACTTCTCGGCGCGGGAGAAGTGGACGTTCAGCGAGTCGAGCTACGACCACCGCCGCCGGGTGATCGAGGCGCACCGCCGTTACCAGCTCGGCCTGCTCTGGACGCTCCAGAACCACGCGCGCGTCCCCGACGCCCAGAAGGCGAAGATCGCGCCGTGGGGCCTCGCCGCCGACGAGTTCGCGGACAACGACAACTGGCCCTACCAGCTCTACATCCGCGAAGCCCGCCGCATGAACGGCGTCGCCGTGGTCACGCAGCACCACGTCCAGTTGAAGCCGGGCTTCGCCGTGAAAGACCCGATCGGCCTCGGCTCCTACTCGCTGGACTCCCATTCGGTGCGCCGCGTCGTGGTGAACGGCGAAATCCGCAGCGAGGGCGGGTTCTACATCTGGTGGGACACGCCCTATCCGCTTCCCTACGGCTGCATCCTGCCGCCGAAGACCGCGGCGACGAACCTCCTGGTCCCGGTCACGGTCTCGGCGACGCACGCGGCGTTCGGCTCGATCCGCATGGAGCCGACGTACATGATCCTCGGCCAGTCGGCCGCGACCGCCGCCGTGCTGGCGCTCCGGGGCAACGTTGCGGTGCAGGACCTATCCTACGCCGACCTGGCCACGCGCCTCGCCGCCGACCGCCAGGTTCTCGCGGCTTAAAACGCCCCGGCCCGGACTCTGCCCCCGCCCGCCGGGCGGGGGGGAGAGTCCCGGCCGGTGACCGCCCAGCTCGCTCCCGACTATTTACTGGGACCGGCCGTGGAGCCGGTGTGGCTCTGGCTCGTTACGTCGCGGGCGTGGGCGTCGCCGCCGTGGGCGGCCTTGGTCCGCGGGTTGTGGTCGCTCGACGGGTTGCGGCTGTCCTCGCCCTGCGGCAGGCCCGTGCTGCTCCCGCCCTCCTGGTGGTTGCCCGACTTCGCCTGCTGCGGGCTCGCGTGGCCCTGGGTCACGCCCTCGCTCTCGGTCTCCTCGGGCGGCGTGTCGTTCCAGTGGTGCTGGCGGAACTCCTGCGGCACCGCCTCCTCGCTGGAGTAGGGCCGGTTCTGCGGGTTCTCGTTGGGCTGCGGCTGCCGCTGGCTCGTGCCCGACTCGCGCTGAAGCTCCTGGATGCTGCCCTTATCGCCGATATCCCGTTTCGGTCCGGTGTGTGTTTCCGACATGTTCGTGTGGCTCACTTTCCCGGCGACGCGCCCCGCGCGCCCCGCTTCGGACGCCGCCGCGCCGCCGTAGCTATCACTGACGATGTTTGTCTACCCGGTGCGGGTGAGCAGGAAACGGGCCGTACCCGGTGACAATACGGGGTGACTCGGGGTAAAATGTGCCATCTCAGATGCTGTGAATCCCGGCGCGATCGCCCCTGGTCGCCCGTGCGCCGGGGGGAGCGAATGGCGAAACCGGCTGAGCCGCTGTGGCTCGGCCGGTTTTTCGTTTCCCGGGCGGAGTGAAGCGGACGGGAGGGCGGAATGGACGGTCCATCGTGGGTGCGCGGCGCGGCGAACCTCGCGGCCCTGCTCCTGTACTTCGTCCCGACCTTCGTCGGGTGGCGGCGCTCGCGGGGGGCGTCCCCCGGTCCCGCCGTGCCGGTCGGCCTGCTGTTCGTCCTCAACCTGCTGCTCGGGTGGACGTTCTTCGGCTGGATCGCGGTGCTGTTCCTCGCCTTCCGCGAGCCCCACCAGTTCGTCTGGGGACGCGGCGGCGGCGAGCCGGTCGCCTGGCAGAGCGACCCGGCCGCGGCGGCGGCGGCCCCGGCGACCGCGCCGCCGTACGGCTGGGAGGCGTCCCCGCTCCCGGCGACCGAGCCGTGCCCGCGCTGCGGCGGGCGCGGCGAGACGTGCCCGCGCTGCCAGGGAATGCGGGGGGCGTTCGAGTTGCCCACCGGGGAGAGCGGGACGTCCACCTGGGTTCCCTGCACCTACTGCGTGGGAAGCGGGCGCGTGCAGTGCGGTCAGTGCGGGGCCGTCGGCTGAGGCTTTGCTTTCGCGGTCCCGGAAGGGGAGGTGACAGATGAAACGAAGGGTCTTCGCCGCGGCGCTGCTTGTGTCGGTCGGCGCGGCGGCGACGGCGGCGTTCGCGGCGCTGGAGATCGC